>NZ_CP110008.1:2755312-3055624 GCF_025947285.1 Flavobacterium sp. N2820
ATTAATCCTGTTACGAATCAGTTTCAAAACGAAACTTTTAAATCGTTATCAGCTGGAGCAAATTCAAACGTTACTTTGTTTAATGGATTGGCAAATTGGAAAACACTACAAAGAGCTAAGCTTAATAAAATAGCAAATTCATACAGGTTAGATAAAATGAAAGACGATATTGCGCTTTCGGTGGCAAATTCTTATTTGCAAATTTTATTCAATAAAGAACAATTAAAAGTTCAAAAAAATCAAAATTTAATTACAAAAGAAAATTTAAAAAGAACGCAAGAATTAATTGATGCGGGTTCTGTTCCGGCAGGTGATATTTATGAATTGTTAGCAACGGATGCCACACAACAACAACAAATTATTAGCACTGAAAATGCTTTGCTGATCTCAAAAATTGCATTGTGTCAAACTTTATTGATTGAAGATTATGCAAATTTTGATATTTCAGATGAAACGATAGATTTACCGCTTTCAAATGTGACTAATGAAACTCAGGAAGCTATTTTGGCGAAAGCAAAAGAATCTGTTAAAGATGTAAAAATTGCAATGTCTAATGTAGCAATTGCCAAAAAAGATGTAGCCATTTCGCGTTCGTCATATTTGCCAACGTTAACAGGTTTCTTTGGATACAATACACGTTGGGCAGAAAGCACACCTTTTAGTTTTGTAGATCAATTATCTTTATTTGATGGTACAGCAGTTGGATTACAACTTAATGTTCCAATTTTGAATGGGTTTTCAACAAGAGGAAGAGTACAACGTGCAAAGATCAATCAAGAGCGCACAGAATTTCAGTTAAAACAAGCCGAATTAGATTTAGAGCGTAATGTATATCAAGCGTATAATGATGTAATTAATGCAAAAAAATCGTTTGAAGCTGCACAAAAAACATTGGAAGCACGTAAACAAGCATTTGACTTTTCTAAAGAAAGATATGATGTAGGGTTATTAAACGCATTTGATTATTCGCAATCAACAATTGCATTAGAAAATGCACAATCAGAAGTAATAAGAACAAAATACGATTACATTTTTAGAACCAAAATATTAGAATTCTATTTCGGAATTCCATTAATCAAAAAACAATAACAAAATACAAATATCAAGTCATGTCAAAGAAAACCATATTCATTTTATTAGGAAGTGCAATCGGATTAATCTTATTGTTAGTTGGACTAAAAAAAGGTGGCGTTATCGGAAATAATGATGATTCAAAAATTGTAGAATTATCAAAAGTTGCGCAAACTACAATTGTTGAAACCGTTTCTGCAACCGGAAAAATTCAACCAGAAATTGAAGTTAAAATTTCATCTGAAGTTTCGGGAGAAGTTATTGCATTACCTGTGAAAGAAGGGCAACAAGTAAAAAAAGGCGATTTATTAGTACGAATTAATCCAGATTTATATGAATCAGGAGTAAATCGTTCAGTAGCATCTATGTCGACAACAAAAGCCGGATTAACACAAGCCGATGCACAAGTAAAAGAAGCTAAAGCCAGTTATGATAGAAGCAAAAAATTATTTGACAAAGGTATTATTTCAAGAGCAGAATGGGACAAAGCGGTTTCTGCTTATGAAGTTGCAGTTGCCAACAAACAATCGGCTTATTATCAAGTACAAAGTGCTTCCGCAACTGTTACAGAAGCAAAAGATAACTTAGGAAGAACTACAATTTATGCTCCAGCAGACGGAACAATTTCGTTATTAAACATTGAATTAGGTGAAAGAGTTTTAGGAACGCAACAAATGACAGGAACTGAAATTCTTAGAATTGCGAACTTAAACAACATGGAAGTTGAAGTAGATGTAAACGAAAACGATATTGTAAAAATAAACATTGGTGATTCGGCTAAAATTGAAGTTGATGCGTATTTAAAAAGGGAATTTAAAGGAATTGTTACGAGTATTTCCAATTCGGCAAGTACGGCGTTAACAGCTGATCAAGTAACTAACTTTAAAGTAAAAGTTAGAATTTTAAAAGAATCGTATCAAGATTTATTAAAAGGCAAACCAGAAAACTATTCGCCTTTTAGACCAGGAATGACGGCTACTGTTGATATTATTACCGAAAGAAAAGAAAAAATTATTGCTGTACCAATTAGTGCTGTTGTAATTAAAGATGATACTACTTCTGTTAAAAAAGACATTGTTGCGGAGTTAGAAAAAGAAGATCAAGAGAAAAAAGGAACAGCTCCAAAAAGTGATAAAAAATTCGAATGTGTTTTTGTTAAGGTTGGCGATAAAGCAAAGCTTCGTGTAGTAAAAACAGGTATTCAAGACGATTCAAATATTGAAATTATATCAGGTTTAAAACCAGGTGAAGAAATTATCATTGGTCCATATACCACTGTTTCTAAAGATTTAGTTTCAAATGATAAAGTAAAAGTGGAGTCTGAAAAAGATAAAAAAGACAATACTAAAAAAGAAAAATAAGATTTCTTATTAGTTAATTTGGGTAAGTAAGACGTTAGAAATAGCGTCTTATTTTTTTTAGAAAAGATTACGTAGTAACTTTGCTGTTCAAAAATCAATTATGTCGCTTATTTTAAATTTAGAAACCGCCACAAAAAATTGTTCTGTAGCCTTGGCTAAAGACGGAAAAACTATTGCATGCAAAGAAATAGCAGCACAAAATTTTTCACATGCAGAAAAATTACATGTTTTTATAGAAGAAATTTTAAGTGAAAATAATATTCAATTTTCAGATTTGAATGCGATTGCGGTGAGTCAAGGACCTGGTTCTTACACAGGTTTGCGAATTGGCGTTTCTTCGGCAAAAGGGTTGTGTTATGCATTGAATATTCCATTGATTGCACTAGATACATTACAGCTTTTAGCTAAACAAATCACAATAGAAAACGGTATTATTCTGCCAATGATTGATGCACGTAGAATGGAAGTTTTCTCAGCTTTTTACGATAAAAATCACATCCAAATTCGAACTACTCAAGCCGAAATAATCGATGAATTATCCTATCAAGAAATTTCAGAAATTATTCATTTAGTTGGTGACGGAATTGAAAAATTCAAAAACACATTGACAGATGAGAAATTTATATTTCATAGCGATGCTGTATTTCCTTCTGCAAAAGAAATGAGTGAATTGTCGTTTAATAAATTCAAAATAAAAGACTTTGTTGATGTTGCTTATTTTGAACCTTTTTATTTAAAAGATTTCGTTTTATCTAAGTAAAAAAATTATTCTTTGTGAATTTCCACTTGATGTGGATATGGAATTTCGATACCAACTTGATCAAAAGCTTGTTTAGTTTTTTCTAAAACATCCGATTTTACTTTCCAATAATTATCAGTTAAAGTAAATGGGCGAACAGCAAAATCAATTGAACTGGTGGCTAAATTTGTAATAAATACCGCAGCTTCTGGCTCGTTTAATACTTCAGGAATTGATTTTAAAACGGTTTCTATTGTTGACTTTGCTAACTGTAAATCGGTTGTATAATCAACAGAAAGAATTAAATCAACTCTTCTAATTCCGTTGACAGTATAATTTGTTATAACACCATTTGATAAAGCTGCATTTGGAATTATAATTTGTTTGTTGTCTGGCGATGTTATTACTGTAGAAAATATTTTTATATCTTTTACAGTTCCTAATACACCTTGTGCTTCAATAAAATCACCCAATCTAAAAGGTTTAAAGAGAATAATTAAAATTCCACCAGCAAAATTGGAAAGTGAACCTTGTAGCGATAAACCGATAGCTAAACCAGCGGCCCCTAAAATGGTTACAAATGCAGAGGTTTCTATGCCAAGTTTTGAAATTACCGTAACAAAGAGTAATATACGCAAGGTCCAAAAAATTAAATTTCCAATAAAATTAGAAAGCGTTAATTCTACATTACGACTTACCATTAATTTTTTAGCAGCTTTAGTTATAAAACTAGTAGCCCATAGTCCAATTAAAAGGATCAGAATTGCCACTACAAACTTTGGAGAGTATTCTAGGATTAAATTTTTTATGGTTTCGAAATAATTTTGGATTTCTAATGCTGTCATGGTTCTATTTGAAGTGAATTGTAATTACAAAGATAAAGTTTGTATCCAAAATAAACTAATTGCATTTTGTTTTTACTTTTAATCCAGTTTAATTTAAAGTTATCAAAAGGTTTGTTTTTTGTTTGAAAAACTTATAATTGATAACATTAAATTAACGTAAGAATGAAAATCTTGAAAGACTTTTGCATAAAATTAATTCATATAAAATGGAACAGATTTATATTATAATGTTAATTGCTCTAGCTATACTTGCTATTACTGATTTAATGGTAGGAGTTAGTAATGATGCGGTTAATTTTTTAAACTCTGCAATTGGTTCGAAAGCGGTTTCGTTTAAAACAATCATGATTGTTGCGAGTTTAGGAGTTGCAGTTGGAGCTTTGTATTCAAACGGAATGATGGAAATTGCCAGAAACGGAATTTTTACACCAAGTATGTTCAGTTTCAACGATGTTATTATCATCTTTTTAGCGGTAATGATTACAGATGTATTGTTGTTAGATGTCTTTAACACATTAGGATTACCAACATCAACAACAGTTTCTGTGATTTTTTCATTGTTAGGTGCTTCAGTGGCTTTGGCAATTTACAAAGTATATGTAAGTGGTGATAATTTCAGTACATTAGGAAATTACATCAATACTGAAAAAGCATCAGAAATTGTATATAGTATTTTGCTTTCGGTTGCCTTATCTTTTGCCTTAGGTTCATTAGTACAATATGTTTCAAGGTTAATTTTTACGTTCCATATCGAAAAAAGATATAAGTATGTAGCTGCACTTTTTGGTGGAGTTGCTATGACAGCTATTACCTTTTTCATTTTGGTAAAAGGATTAAAATCAATCACTTTTGTGCCTTCTCAAGTAAAAGATTTTATTAAAGAAAGTCCACTTACTATTATTGCTTATTCATTAATCCTATGGACAATTGTTTGTCAATTACTAATAAGTGTTTTTAAATACAGCGTTTTCAAATTTATTATTATTGTTGGTACATTTGGATTAGCACTTGCTTTTGCAGGAAATGATTTAGTAAACTTTATTGGTGTGCCAATTGCGGCTTATCAAGCTTTTGAGATTTGGGCTGCACCCGGACAAACTGTTGGAGCAACTGAATTTATGATGTCTGGTTTAGAAAAGGAAAATTTACCAGCGCCTTTTATCTTTTTAGCATTGGCTGGATTAGTAATGGTGTATACTTTATGGACATCAAAAAAAGCTAAATCTGTAATTGAAACAGAGCAGAATTTATCAAGACAAGGTGAAGGAAATGAGAAATATAATGCCAATACACTTTCAAGAAATTTAGTTAGAGCAATGATGTATCTTGGTAATATCATCAGTTTTATTTTACCAAAATCGTTGCAAAGAAAATTAGATGCGCAGTTTGTTCAGCCAGAATATACTGGAAAGAGAGATGAGCAACCAATGTTTGATATGGTTAGAGCTTCAGTGAACTTAATTGTAGCTTCTATCTTGATTTCAATTGGAACTTCTATGAAATTACCATTATCTACTACTTATGTAACTTTTATGGTGGCAATGGGTTCGTCTTTTGCTGATAGAGCTTGGGATAGAGAAAGTGCTGTGTATAGAGTAGCAGGAGTT
This sequence comes from Flavobacterium sp. N2820, assembly GCF_025947285.1. Classification (NCBI taxonomy): domain Bacteria; kingdom Pseudomonadati; phylum Bacteroidota; class Flavobacteriia; order Flavobacteriales; family Flavobacteriaceae; genus Flavobacterium; species Flavobacterium sp. N2820. Next base: position 2,760,936 of record NZ_CP110008.1, read on the forward strand.
TTTAATGTAATTGGAGGTTGGTTTGTAACAGCTTTAGCAGCTTTTTTATCTTCAGCAATTATCGCTTATATCTTATTTATCGGAGAAGTATTTGCTTTCTTTGCGTTTATGATTGTGGTAGCTATTTTCTTTTATAGAAGTAATCAAATTCACAAAAAGAAAGTAAAAGAAGAAGAAGAAATTAAAAGTTTAAGAAAAGAAGATATTGTTACTATCAAAGAAATGATAACTGAAAGTTCATCTCAAATTTCAAAGGTGCTTCACAAAACAAGCACGCTATATACAAGTGTGATTGATAATTTAGGTTTGCAGGATTTAACTAAATTAAAAGAAAATAAAAAAGCGCACAAAAAACTAGAAAAAGAAATAGATGAACTGAAAAGTAATGTGTTCTATTTCATTAAGAATTTAGATGAAACTTCTGTAGAGGCTAGTAGATTCTATATTTTAATCTTAGGTTATTTACAAGACATGGTTCAGTCTATTGATTTTATTACAAATAGCAGTCATTCGCATGTAAATAATAATCACAAGAAATTAAAATTCAATCAAATTCGTGATTTAAAAACGATTGATGTTCAATTACAAACATTGTTAAGTAAATTAGAAGAGAGTTTTAAAACAGAAGATTTTACTAAATTAGATGAAATTTTAAAAGAGAAAAATACATTTTTAGGAACTATCGAAAGTTTAATTACAAAACAAATTGTTAGAATTAGAACTACTGAGACAAGTCCTAAAAACAGTAAATTATACTTTGCTTTACTTTTAGAAACTAATGATTTGATAAAATCAACTATGAGCTTGCTAGAGTTGTTCAAAGAGTTTAATCAACAAAACAATAAGAAGTAATTAATTAGTACTTTAAATATATTAAAAATGGGGCTATAAGCCCCATTTTTTGTTTTCTACTATTTATTTAAATAAGAGTTTTAAAGTTTACCCGAAATTTTATTGTTTGGTAATGCACCTTATTTAATAGATATTTCATAAGGCATAATTGCTTGAATACCTTTTCTACTTTTTACACGTTTAATTTGTTCAAGCATTTGAAATCCTTCTTCGCCTAATTGCTCTTTTAATAATTGCTCTTTGGTTTTAAACATTGCAATTCCAGTAAAATTAGCTAAAAAGTCTTCAAAATTTTTCTCATATTCTGGAAAGTTCTCGGTTCTGTACGAAGTTGTTTTGCCTAATTTAGCAGCATATTTAATAGCATCCTCTAAGCCTCCAATTTCATCAACTAAACCAAGCTTGTGTGCATCAATTCCTGTCCAAACTCTTCCTTGCGCAATAGAATCTACTTGTGCTGTTGTCATTTTTCTACCATCAGCTACACGTTTCAAGAAAGTAGCATACGTTTTTTCGATACTTTCTAAAACATAACCTTTAAAGTTTTCGTCAATTGGTTCAAAAACACTATAGCCACTTGCGTTAGCATGAGTTTGTACTTGTTCAGCATTAATTCCAATGTTTTTACCCAGTTGGTTCATGTTTGGTAACATGCCAAAAACACCTATAGAGCCTGTAATTGTGTTTGGTTCTGCAAAAATTCTGTCTGCATTGGCTGCAATATAATAACCACCAGATGCGGCATAATTTCCCATAGAAACTACAACAGGTTTTACTTTTTTAGTAATCTCTATTTCTCTCCAAATTAATTCAGATGTCAATGCACTACCACCAGGGCTATTTACACGCAATACAATGGCTTTTACATCATCATCTTTGCGCGCTTCTTCTAATGAACGTTTAATTGAGCCTTCACCAATTACATTAACATCGCCTTCACCACCTGCAATTTCTCCTTGTGCATAAATTACAGCAATAATGTCGTCTTTTGAATAATCTTCAACCGTTGAAGCAGCCTTTTTTGCATAATCAGTAATACTTACAATGTTGTATTTTTCTTTTTTATCTACTTTTAATTTAGCTCTAATCATGTTGTGATATTCATCTTCATAAGCTACTTTGTCAACTAATTTATTGGCTAAAGCTAATTCAGGTGTTCTTGCGCCTAATGTATTTGCAATTGCATCAAGTTGAGCAACCGTTAATTTTCTGCTTTTTGCAATATCTGATACAATTGTTCCCCAAACCGAATTTAATAAAACCGTCATTTGTTCACGATTTTCTGGACTCATTTCTTGTGCTAAGAAAGGTTCTACGGCACTTTTGTATTTTCCATGACGAATAACTTCAAATTTAACTCCTGATTTTTCCTGAAGTTCTTTCATGTATAAAATTTCAGATGACAATCCTTTAAAATCAACTTCTCCAACCGGATTCAAATAAATTTGGCTTGCAACAGAATTCAAATAATACTCACCTTGAGTAAAGTAATTCGCATAAGCATACACAAATTTACCCGATTTTTTAAATTCTTCTAATTTATCACGAACCGATTTACTTTGCGCTAAGCCTAACTGCGATTGATTATTCAAGATTGAGATTCCTTTGATTTTGTCATCAGTTTTAGCCGCTTCTATCGCGTTTAAAATATCAGTAACACCATCATGATGCGCTTCAAAGTAATTAAAGTCTTTGTAATTTGTTTTTCCTGCGTAGTCTAAAGATACTTTTGATAAGTCTAATTCAATTACTGAATTTTCTTTTACTTTAACAGTGTCTTCGCTGTTCCCTGCAATTGCGCTAATGATGATGATTCCGAAGAAAAAAATCATGAAAAAAATAAATATTCCAACAATAGTTGCTAATACATTTCCTAAAAATCTCATTTTGATTCGTTTTTATTAATTAGCTATAAGTAGTTAAAAGCACAAAATTGTTACATGTTCATAAAAAAACCAAAAAGGTAAATTATAAGTCTAAAATTGTTTGTTATTTTGCCAATATGAGTCAGCATCAAGTAATTTTATCGTTAGGAAGCAATCAAGGCAATCGATTAGAAACGATTCAATCTTGCATTGGTTTGATTCATAGTGAAGTAGCAACGGTTGTAAAGGTTTCTAAAATTTATGAAACACCTGCTTGGGGTTTTGAAAGTGAGCCGTTTTATAACTGTGCCGTTCTAATTCAAACGTCAAAATCGGCTCAAAAGCTGCTCAAACAGATATTAAAGGTTGAAAACAATTTGGGTAGAGTGCGTTCAAAAGATGTGGGTTACCAAGCACGAGTTATCGATATAGATATCATTGCTTTTGATGAAGAAATTATTTCGACTGAAACGTTGCAAGTTCCACATCCATTAATGCAAAATCGCAAATTTGTGTTGCAACCCCTCTTGGATTTAGGATTGAATTGGGAACATCCAACGCTGAAAAAATCAGTTGTTCAATTGTTAGTTCAAACAGAAGACAAAAGTGAAATAAAAGCCGTTCATTCCATCGTTTCTCCTATCGAAAAATTGCAATTACAACAATTCAATTACATAGCTATTGAAGGGAATATTGGTGCTGGAAAAACTACTTTAGCATCAAAATTAGCAGAAGATTGCAATGCAAAATTAGTGTTAGAACGCTTTGCTGATAATCCGTTTTTGCCAAAATTTTATAAAGATCAAAGTCGTTATGCATTTCCATTAGAAATGTCTTTTTTAGCCGATAGATACCAACAATTAGCTGATGATTTAGCGCAATTTGACTTATTTAAAGATTTTGTAGTGGCCGATTACCACATTTTTAAATCCTTGATTTTTGCCAAAGTTACGCTTCAAGAAGACGAATTTCGATTGTACAAAACCATGTTTGACATCATCCATAAAGAAATGCCAAAACCTGATTTGTATGTGTATTTGTATCAAAATACTGAACGCCTTTTAGAAAACATCAAAAAGCGTGGTAGAAGCTATGAGCAAGAAATTCCAGCAGATTATTTAGAAAAAATTAATCAAGGTTATTTAGATTACATCAAAACACAAACCGATTTGAATGTATTGATAATTGATGTTTCGAATTTAGATTTCGTCAAAAAACAAGAAGATTATGTGTTTTTGTTGAATGAAATTAATAAGAAAATTAAAAAGTAATAAAAATTAAATCTTGTCAAGCTGAATTTATTTCAGCTTCAAAAAGAGAGATGCTGAAATGAGTTCAGATGACAAATTATGAGTCTTTTCTAATTATTCTTATTCTAGCGAAGCTTTTGAAACAAATCCCAGATCACAATTCCAGCACTCACCGAAATATTCAATGAATGTTTGCTGCCCAATTGTGGAATTTCAATTACACCATCGCTTAAATTAATGGCCTCTTGCGAAACGCCTTTTACTTCGTTTCCAAAAATTAAAGCATATTTTGTATTGGTTTCTGGTTGAAAATCATCCAACATAATTGCATGTTCAGTTTGTTCCACCGAATATACTTTTACATTTTCTTGTTTCAATTGATTTACCACTTCTAAAACGTCTTTCGCATATTCCCAAGTCACAGTTTCAGTAGCGCCAAGAGCTGTTTTGTGAATTTCTTTGTTGGGCGGAGTAGCCGTAATGCCACACAAATAAATCTTCTCAATCAAAAAAGCATCCGAAGTTCTAAAAACCGAACCAATATTATGTAAACTTCTAATATCGTCTAAGATCACAATGATAGGTGTTTTTTGAGCTTCTTTAAACTCGTCGATGTTTTTGCGTTCTAATTCTGCGTTGGCTAATTTTCTCATGTGGCAAAAATAAGAGAAATGTGGCAATTAGGCAATTTGTCAATGTTACATTTTAAACATACAACTCATTTAAGATCATAAAGGTCTTTTCGAAAAACTTAACTTCTTTGGATTAAAATTTTAGATTTTAGTCTTGCTACTTAATTCTTTTATCTTAATACTTTATTTTCTTACCTTCGCAATCATACTTAAAATTACAAATTGTGGCTAAAAAATCTGCAGCAACTCCCGATAAAGCACCAAAGGAAACACCTTTAATGAAGCAATACAACGAGATAAAAAACAAATATCCTGATGCCTGTTTGTTATTTCGTGTGGGTGATTTTTATGAAACTTTTGGAGAAGATGCCGTGCGTGCGTCACAAATTTTAGGCATTACATTAACTAAACGTGGTGCAGGTTCTGAAACCGAAACTGCTTTAGCTGGATTTCCGCATCATTCAATTAATACTTATTTACCCAAGTTAGTTAAAGCCGGACTTCGAGTAGCGATTTGCGACCAATTAGAAGATCCAAAAATGACTAAAACAATCGTAAAACGTGGTGTTACGGAATTAGTTACGCCTGGAGTTTCGATGAATGATGAGGTGTTGCAATCCAAGTCAAATAACTTTTTAGCATCTGTTCATTTTGGTAAAAAATCACTTGGTGTAGCTTTTTTGGACGTTTCTACAGGTGAATTTTTAGTTTCACAAGGCAATGAAGAATACATTGATAAACTATTACAAAACTTCCGTCCAAGTGAAATTTTAATTCCGAAACAGTTTAAAAATCAGTTTAATTCGGTTTTTGGAGACGATTTTCATACCTTCTTTTTGGAAGATTGGGTGTATAAAGAAGATTATGCGTTAGAAAGTTTGACCAAACACTTTCAAACCAATTCGCTAAAAGGTTTTGGTGTAGAAGAATTAACTGAAGGTTTGATTGCTTCGGGTGCGATTTTGTTTTATTTGTCGGAAACGCAACATAATAAGATACAGCACATTACCAATATTCAACGTATTGCCGAAGATGCTTATGTTTGGATGGATAAATTTACCATTCGAAATTTAGAATTGTATCACAGTTATAATCCAAATGCAGTAACGCTTTTAGATGTGATTGACAAAACGCTTTCACCAATGGGAGCAAGGCTGTTGAAACGTTGGTTAGCACTTCCATTAAAAGATATTTCAAAAATTAGAAGTCGTCATGAAGTGATTTCGTATTTGAAAACCAATCCAGAAGTTTTACAACAAATTCAATATCAAATCAAGCAAATTTCCGATTTAGAGCGTTTGATTTCAAAAGTAGCCACTGGCAAAATTTCGCCAAGAGAAGTTAATTTTTTGAAAGATTCGTTAGATGCCATTATTCCAATTAAAACATTGGCTTTAGCTAGTGAAAATGAAGCTTTACGAATAATTGGAGATAGTTTACATGCTTGCGAATTGTTACGCGAGAAAATCAAAACCACTATTCAAGAAGACGCACCAGTAAGTGTAAATAAAGGAAATGCTATTGCAGTAGGAGTTCATTCAGAATTAGACGAATTAAGAGCGATCTCTTCAACTGGAAAAGGCTATTTGGAGGAATTAGAACAACGCGAAAGTATTGCTTCTGGAATTCCTTCCTTGAAAGTTTCGTTCAATAACGTTTTTGGGTATTATATTGAAGTTCGAAATACACATAAAGATAAAGTTCCAGTCGAATGGATTCGTAAGCAAACCTTAGTAAATGCAGAGCGCTACATTACGGAAGAATTAAAGGAATACGAATCTAAAATTTTAGGTGCAGAAGAAAAAATTCATCAATTAGAGAATCAGTTGTTTGAGCAGTTGGTGAATTGGATTGCGACGTATATCAAACACGTTCAGTTGAATGCCAATTTAATTGCGCAATTGGATTGTTTGACTTCTTTCACGCAATTAGCTATTGATAATAAATATGTTTGCCCTGATTTAGATGAAAGTTATGATTTAGAAATAAAAGAAGGACGCCATCCTGTAATTGAAAAGCAGTTGCCAGTTGGCGTACCTTATATTTCTAATGATGTCTATTTGGATAGAGAATCTCAACAAATTATCATGATTACCGGTCCAAATATGTCAGGTAAATCGGCAATCTTGCGTCAAACGGCTTTAATTGTGTTGATGGCACAAATGGGAAGTTTTGTTCCAGCAGAAAGCGTTAGAATAGGTGTTGTGGATAAAATTTTCACCAGAGTAGGAGCAAGTGATAATATTTCGATGGGTGAATCTACTTTTATGGTAGAAATGAACGAAACCGCTTCGATTTTGAACAATATTTCAGAAAGAAGTTTGGTGCTGTTAGATGAAATTGGAAGAGGAACTTCAACCTATGATGGAATTTCAATTGCATGGGCGATTTCAGAATATTTGCATGAACATCCAAATAAACCGAAAACACTTTTTGCTACGCATTATCACGAATTAAACGAAATGGAAGTTACGTTTGACAGAATTCAGAATTTCAATGTTTCGGTAAAGGAATTAAAAGATACCGTTTTATTTATTCGTAAATTAGTTAAAGGCGGAAGCGCACATAGTTTTGGTATTCACGTAGCAAAAATGGCAGGAATGCCTCAAATTGTGATTCAAAAAGCGCAAAAATTATTGAAGCAATTGGAAAAAAGACATTCCAGTGAAGAATTATCTGGAATTAAATCGGCTAATGATGAATTGCAATTGAGTTTCTTTAATTTAGACGATCCGCTTTTGGAAGATATTAAGGAAGAAATCATGAATATAGATATCAATACCTTAACTCCCGTGGAAGCTTTAATGAAGCTAAACGAAATAAAACGAATGCTGGTTAAAAAATAATTTTAAAATAAAATATTCGTTATCAAAAGGTTATAAAAAAGTTTTAATTTTTATTTAAAAAGTCCTTGCAAGAATAAAAATATGTACTATATTTGCACTCGCAATACGGAACAAGTATAGCGACGTTCTTTAAAGTTTATAATACGAAACGCGAAAATAGCTCAGTTGGTAGAGCGCGACCTTGCCAAGGTCGAGGTCGCGGGTTCGAACCCCGTTTTTCGCTCTATACCAAAATATTTGCTTGAGTGGTGGAATTGGTAGACACGCTGGACTTAAAATCCAGTGGGTAGTAATGCCCGTGCGGGTTCAAGTCCCGCCTTGAGTACAAAAGCTCCGAACATTGTTCGGAGCTTTTTTTGTTTATAAAATTCTTAGTTTAGAATTTTCTATTATCTTTAAAGAATTCTTTATAAAATTATCAATCACAACTATGGGTACATTTGTAATCGCACAACGATTAAGCGGGGTTTATAAATATGAGTTTGTCTCTAGAAAGGGAAAAACAATTTTTACAAGCAACGATTTTGAATTGCGTTTTGAATGTGAGGAAGAGATAGAAAAGCTTAAAAGCGCTATTGATCGATGTGTTTTTATGCGTTTTAAATCTTCTAGTGGAAAGTTTTTCTTCCGATTGATATTGGATGAACATGAAGTGGCTGTTAGTAGAAGATATACCACGCAGTTGTTACTTCAAAAAGGGATTGATGAAATTATCAAGTATGCAGACAAAGCAGAGTTTTTAGATTTTTCATCTGCTGAAGATATTTTTGGTAGTTAGCATAAAAAAAGCCCCACTTAGTGGAGCTTCATTTTTTCTGTCAGCAATTAATTACTTTGCAGGTGCAGCTTCAGCAGGAGCTTCAGCAGGAGCAACAGTAGAATCAACAGCAGTAGAATCAGCAACTGGAGCTTCTTCAACAACTGGAGCTTCAACAACTGTAGAATCTACAGCAGGAGTTTCTGTAGCAGCTTCTTTACAAGAAACGAACATTGCAGCAACGATAGCTAAACTTAAAACAACTTTTTTCATCTTACTAAATTATAAAGGTTAATTATTAATTCGGAGCAAAGATATAAATTTTTTAATAGGTCAAAATATTTTTAGCCTTTTTTTTTAATTTTTTTTCTTTGGATTCCGAAATGCTTTATTTCAAATGGCGTGCCAAACTTTGTTTTTTAATAATTATTTCTAATTATTTGGCTTTTTGAGACTTAGGATAAACAATTGACATCTCTTCAATAAGGTTTTTTGCACCCGCAAACTTATCAATTACAAATAAAATATAACGTGCATCTACCATTATGTTTCTACAGATTTCTGGACTATAATAAATGTCGCTCATGGTGCCTTCCCATACTCTATCAAAGTTTAATCCAATAAGGTTTCCATTTGCATCTAAAGCTGGACTTCCAGAATTACCTCCTGTTGTATGATTAGTTGCAATGAAAGCTAATGGCATTTTCCCATTTTTATCGGCATATCTTCCATAATCTTTCGCATTATACAAATCGATTAGTTTTTTTGGTACATCAAATTCGTAATCACCAGGAATATATTTTTCGACAACACCATCTAAGTAACTTATAGGTTCATAAATAATTGCATCGCTTGGCTTGTAGCCTTTTACTTTTCCATAAGTTACACGTAATGTACTATTTGCATCAGGGAAAATTCTATCGTTAGGGAAGAATTCCATAATACCTTTCATGTAGGTTCTTTGTAAAGCGATATTCTTTAAATTAATTTCATCAAACTTAGGTGCTACATTTTTTTGGTAACTATCTGCAATTGATTTTACCAATTTATATGCTGGATCTTGATTTAACTTCTCTAAAACCGATTTTGCATCACCATTTAATAGTTCTTTTAAACCATTATAGTTCGTCAATTTAGATGAACCAAAAACACTTGCAGTTAAATTTGATGCATTACTATTGTTTAAACTCTCAGGCAAAAATTGTTTTGGCGATTTAGTGGCATATAAATGGATTAATTGTTCAAAAACTTTTTCGTCAACTTGAGCACTATAATCTTTATATAAACCTTCAAAACTTGTGATTAAATTGTTTTTTCTATCTGTAAAAGCTTGTTCGCCTCTTGTGTTATAAACTTGCTCTAATTGATACAGGCGGTAACCAAAAGATAAAATTTCTGAATTACGTAAAACTACTTCACTAAAATAATCTCTTGCAATGGCATATTCTCTAATGTCAGAATAGTTTTTCTCAAAATCAGCTAAAATAGTTCCATACTCAGCTTGTTTACCTGCTTTATTAACTCTTTCTTGGAATTTCTTTTCAAAGTCTTGTTTGATAGCTACTGCATTCGATTTTTTCAAACCTTTCGTTTCACCTATCCATTTTTTCCAATAATTCGCAACACCAGCATATTTTGAAGCATACTGAATTTTAATTGCATTATCTTTTCTCATGAAACCATCTTGTACTTTCAAAGCAGCATCACGAATTTCGATTTTTGCTGGATTTAAATCATTTACAATTTGTTCCACTGCGAATGATGGTAAATATTCCTGTGTTCTTCCTGGATAACCCATTACCATTGTAAAATCGTTTTCCTGAATTCCTTTTGCAGAAACGGGGAAAAAGTGTTTTGGTTTATATGGGACGTTGTCTTTTGAATAGGCTGCAGGACGATTGTTTTTATCAGCGTAAATTCTAAATAACGAGAAATCTCCAGTATGACGAGGCCATACCCAGTTGTCCGTATCTGAACCAAATTTTCCAATAGAACTTGGTGGCGCACCAACTAAACGAACATCTTTGAACGTTTCGGTTACAAATAATAAGTATTGATTTCCATCGTAAAAAGCACGAATCATTGCATCTTGCCAAGCTTCTTTTGGAAAACTTTTGCTTACAGCTGCAATATTTTGTTGAATTTTCTTTTGCTTATCACTTTCTGAAGGAAGATTTAAAACACCTTCAAAAATTTTATTTGTTACATCTTCAATTTTGATGATGAAGGTTACGGTTAAATCTTTGTTTGGCAATTCTTCTTCCATTTTGTATGCCCAAAAACCATCAGTTAAATAATCGTGTTCTACTGTAGAATGACTTTGAATGTTGTCATAACCACAGTGGTGATTGGTTAAAAGAAGCCCTTTTGGCGAAATCATTTCAGCTGTACAACCGCCATCAAAATGAGGAACGGCATCTTTTAAGCTGGAATTATTTACCGAATAAATATCATCGGCACTAATTTTCATGCCCAAAGCTTTCATTTCTTTTTCGTTACTTCCTTTTAATAAAGAAGGAATCCACATGCCTCCTTGTTGCGCTTGAACTTGGAAAACAACTAAAACAAGTAGTAATTTTAAAAATTTCATAAGAATAATTTTATTTAGTGACTTTGTATTTCATTAATTTTCGATTGTGAATTACAAAATCGTGTGCAAGATACAATTTTTGTGCGTTTTCATTATGAGGTTCGACCTCTAAATACACTAATTTTAACGATAATTTAGGAACTTCCTGTTGAATAAATTGAATTGCTTCTTTTCCAATTCCTTTTCCACGCGCAGTTTTTTTGATGAATAATTCGTCTATAAAAGCGATTTTGCCACTATATTCAAAACTAAAAACAAAAGTGAGAATAAGATAACCCACAATTTCATTTTCGTAATAAATCAACCAAGATTTTCCAAGATGTTCATTCGAAATAAATTCATGAAACAATTCTTTAGCCACTTCAATGTTCATAGGATAATTGTCAATCGCATAGAAATCTTGCATCATTTGAGTGATGGTTGAAATAGCTGTAATTTCTAATGGTTTAAAGGTTGTCATTAGCTCAAAATATGATTCATAATCGTTTGAGTTGCCCCTTTATTCATCTGAACAAAAGTGCTGCAAATGTGACCTTTTTCTAATCGTTCCTCTTTGTTTTGAAGTAATAAATCAAAAGATTCATTCAATTGAATTTGATTCTGAATCGAAATACATCCTTCCATATTTACCAATGCGGTAGCTTCTGCAAAATGCGAATAATTTGGACCAATCACAACCGGAACACCAAAAGTTGCTGGTTCTAAAATATTATGCACACCGGGATTTCCAAAACCACCACCTACATAAGCAATATCGGCATAGGAATAAATTTTGGTAAGAATTCCGATAGTATCAATGATAAAAACGTTGTATTCCTGTAGAGACGCGATTAATCGCGTCTCTACATCTGATCCGATTAATCGCGTCTCAACGTTTTCAGAAAACAAAACCGTTTTTTTAGATATAGATTTTTTCAATTCCTGAATTTGTTCTGATTTAATATTATGTGGTGCAATAATAAATTTCACTTCGTCCGAACTTTGATTGATGTAATTCACCAATAAATTTTCATCTTTTGGCCAAGAACTACCCATAACAATAATGGTTTTGTTATCTTTAAATTGTTCGATGAAATCTAAAGAATTATCTCGTTCTAAAATTGAAACTACGCGGTCAAATCGTGTATCGCCAGAAACTTTTACATTGTTGAATCCGATGCTTTGCAAAAGTATTTTTGAGCGATCATTCTGAACAAAAAAGTAATCAAATGTTTTTAAGGCATTTCTGTAAAATCCGCCATACCATTTAAAAAATGCTTGATTTTCTCGTAAAATTCCAGAAATTAAATAAGTTTTAATTTGTTGATTCTTAAGTTCGTTCAAATAGTTTGGCCAATATTCATATTTGATAAAAAATGCCATTTCTGGATGAACTAATTTGATAAATTTTTTTGCATTTGAAATAGTGTCCATTGGTAAATAAACCGTAACATCTGCAATAGTGTTGTTTTTTCGCACTTCATAACCCGAAGGTGAAAAAAACGTAACTACAATTTTATGTGTTGGAAATTGCTGTTTTATGGCCTCAATTACAGGTAAACCTTGCTCATATTCACCTAAAGAAGCCGCGTGAAACCATATCGTTTTGTCTGAGCTTTGAATTTTATTAGCCAAAGTTTGAAAAACCGATTTTCGTCCGTTAACAAAAAGTTTCATTTTTGGACTAAAAACCGCAATTATTTTTAGCAATTGTGAAGCTAGAATTACAATTAAATTATATATTTGATTCATGCCTTTAATTAAGGTTATAAAAGTACGATTGTTTCATCAAATAAAAAAAAACATGAAATTATTTTCAATACGAATGGGTGTTTTTGCTGTTTTATTTTTCGTCTTCAATTTATTAGCAAAGAAGTATCTTTTTGAAGATCAGATTAATGAAAAATCAATATTTGCTACATTAGTTTCTACTATAATAGTTTGTTTATTTCTTTATTTTTTAAACAGAAAAAAAACTACATCAAAAGATAATTAGTAATTTTGCTAACAGAAAATTTCAATTATGAGAAAATTACAAATGGTTGACTTAAAAAGTCAATATGAAAAAATAAAAGAAGAAGTAAATGCTTCTATTCAAGAGGTTTTAGATACGAATACATACATTAATGGACCATTAGTTCACCAATTTCAGGCAGATTTAGAAAAATATTTGGGAGTTAAACATGTAATCCCATGTGCTAACGGAACAGATGCGTTACAAATAGCCATGATGGGATTGGATTTACAACCTGGTGATGAGGTAATTACTGCCGATTTTACATTCGCAGCTACAGTTGAAGTGATTGCTTTGCTACAATTAACTCCCGTTTTAGTAGATGTTGATATGAACAATATGAACATTTCCCTTGACGGAATTCGTAAAGCCATTACACCAAAAACAAAAGCAATTGTTCCGGTTCATTTGTTTGGAAGAGCTGCTAATATGGATGCGATTATGGAAATTGCTCAAGAACACAATTTATATGTGATCGAAGATAATGCACAAGCTATTGGAGCAGATTACACTTCAAAAGATGGTTCTAAAAAGAAAGTAGGAACTATTGGTCATGTAGCGGCTACTTCATTTTTTCCTTCTAAAAACTTAGGTTGTTATGGCGATGGTGGAGCGATTTTTACCAATGATGATGCATTAGCACATAAAATAAGAGGAATTGTAAACCATGGAATGTATGAAAGATATCATCATGATGTAGTAGGTGTAAATTCCCGTTTAGATAGTATGCAAGCTGGAGTTTTGAAAGCAAAATTACCACATTTAGATACTTACAATAAAGCACGCCAAGATGCTGCAAGAAAATACAGTTTGGCTTTAGCTCAAAATTCGAATATTTGGGTGCCAACGATTTGTGAATCTTGTGATTGTCATGTATTTCATCAATATGTAATTCGTATTTTAAACGGAAAACGCGATGGGTTGTTAGAACATTTACAAGCAAAAGGAATTCCTTGTGCGATTTATTACCCAATTCCATTACACAGTCAAAAAGCGTATGCAGATGCTCGTTATAATGAAGCTGATTTTCCAGTTACTAATCAATTGGTAAAAGAAGTAATTGCATTGCCAATGCATACAGAATTAGATGATGAACAAATTAAATTTATCACTGACGCAGTTTTAGAATACGTATAATAGTGTTCAGTCTCAGTATTCAGTCTCAGTTACTGTTTACTGCGACTGTGACTGAAAACTAAAAAATGAAGATATTAGTTACAGGTGGTTTAGGATTTATAGGTTCCCACACAGTTGTCGAATTACAAAATGAAGGTTTTGAAGTAATTGCTATTGATAATCTTTCGAATTCATCTATTGATGTTTTGGATGGTATTGAGCGTATTACAGGAAAAAAACCTCTGTTTGAAAATATCGATTTGAGAGATAAATCGGCTGTTCAAAATTTCTTTTCAAAACACCAAGATATTTCGGGGGTTATTCATTTTGCTGCTTCAAAAGCGGTGGGTGAAAGTGTTGAAAATCCGCTATTGTATTATGAAAACAATATCAATTCTTTAGTGTATTTACTTCAAGAATTACAAAAAAAGCCAGAAGCGCATTTCATTTTTAGTTCGTCTTGTACAGTTTACGGTCAAGCCGAAAAAATGCCAATTACTGAAAATGCACCTATTCAAACTGCGATGTCACCTTATGGAAATACAAAGCAAATAGGTGAAGAAATTATTACAGATGTTACTAAAGTAACCAATATCAATTCCATTTTATTGCGCTATTTTAATCCAATTGGAGCACATCCTTCGGCTGAAATAGGTGAATTGCCTTTAGGTGTTCCTCAAAATTTAGTTCCGTTCATTACGCAAACTGCTTTTGGACTTCGTGAAAAGCTATCGGTTTATGGTAGCGATTATCCAACACCCGACGGAACGGCTATTCGTGATTATATTCACGTAGTAGATTTGGCTAAAGCACATGTTATAGCTTTACAACGTTTGTTAAAGAAGCAAAACTTAGAAAAAGTAGAAACGTTTAATTTAGGAACAGGAACGGGAAGTTCGGTTTTAGAAGTTATAACTGCTTTTGAAAAAGTTGCTAAAAAAAAATTAAATTATCAAATTGTTGGAAGAAGAGAAGGAGATATTACTACTGCTTTTGCCAATACAGATAAAGCTAATTCTGTTTTAGGATGGAAAGCACAATCTACATTAGAAGAAGCTTTATCAAGTGCATGGAAATGGGAGCAAAAAATCAGAAATCAGTAAACAATAGTTAAAAATTCTTTTTTTTTAAATAGAAAAAAAACCAATACTTTATTCTTTTCGTAACTGCAAGTAATTAAAACTCACAGATTATGAAAAAGACATTACTATTGGTAACAAGTTTCTTATTTGCTTTAAATACTTTTTCTCAAGTTGGAATTGGTACAACCAACATTCTTAATGGTGTTGAATTGCAAATTGAAAGTAGTTCTAAGGGATTATTAATTCCTAGAGTAGCGCTAACTGCTACAAATATTGTTGCACCTGTAGGTCCCGCACCTATTGCTACAGGTGTTTTGGTTTTCAATACGGCGACTACTGGAGCTGGAATAACTGCGGTTTCCCCTGGATTCTATTATTGGTCAGGTACTGAATGGATAGCTTTAAAATCAAATCCTCTTTCGTTAAGTCAAGATTGGTCTCTAACTGGAAATGCAGGAACAACAAATGGAACTAATTTTTTAGGGACTACAGATAATAGAAATTTTCAAATCAGAACAAATAATACAAATCGCTTAACAATTGAAAGCGATGGTCAGGTTGTTATTGGAACCAACACCACACCAATAGCAAATACATTAACCACCATTAATGCTGGTGCCACTCAAGTAGGCTTGTTTGTTAACAGTAATAACTCACCACGAACCATACGAGCTTTAAACGCCTCAGACACACAGTTTGTAATTGATGGGGGTAATTTAGACGCTAATGGAGGCAGAGGTGTGATAGGGATAAGTGCTAATTTAGCAGCTAATGCTTCTTCAACTGTTATGGGAGTTCTTGGGGTTGCAGGTCGAACAACTTTTACAGAATTGCCTGGTGAATCGGTTGGTGTATCAGGTCAAGGAACTACAGGGTTGCACGTAAGGGGCGTGGGTAAGGGAAATGGAGTAGATTATAATGCTGCTTATTTTGAATATGATCAAGATGATAATTTAGGAACGAGTAATGGTCCTTTTGCAAGAATTGCTGGTAAGGATGTGAATTATTTTACTGGAGGAAGTGCAGCAAGAAGAGATGTTACGTATGGTGGATATTTTGATGCAAATACTTCAACTACAGATTACGTTTTTGTTGGAGCTCGAAATAATAATACATCATATAAAGTTTTGGGAGGTGGATCATTATCTACTATGGTAGAAGATAGACAAGGAAATAATCGAATTCTGCACGCTACAGAAACACCAGAAATTTTATTTGAGGATTTTGGAATTGGAAAATTAGTAAATGGAGAGGCGTATGTTCAGATTGATGAATTAATGAGTGATCATATATTTGTTGATGAAAACCACCCAATGAAAGTTTTTGTCCAATTGGAAGGCGATTGTAACGGAGTTTATGTTACAGAAAAAACAAAAAATGGTTTTAAGGTAAAAGAATTGCAAAATGGAAAATCCAATGTTTCTTTCTCATGGAACATGGTAGCTAATAGAGCTGATGTTATTGCAAAAGATGGAACGATTGAGTCAAAACATGTTGATGTTAGATTTCCAATAGGGCCAAAAAAACTAAACCAAGAAAAAGCAGTTGAGAAAAAATATGAAATAGAAACGAAGTAATAAAAATCCCAAGCAGTTAAATTCTACTTGGGATTTTTTATTAATCTTCAACAGATTCTTTTACCTTTTTTGCGCCTTCTTCTACTTTTTCAGCACCTTTGGCAATAATGGTTTTTGCTTTTTCACCTACTTTTGAAGAATCAATTGCTTTTTTAGCTTTTACTGTTGCTGAATCTGCTGCTTGTTTTAAATCGGCTCCAACAGCTTCTGATGCTTCTTTTACTTTTTCTTTAGTTTCTTCTTTACAAGATAACAAAACGGTTACTAAGGCAATTCCTAAAAAAATTTTTTTCATGGTCAAATTGTTTTTATAGAAAATAAAGTTACAAAATTAATGCCAAATTCATCAAGCTATTTTGAGGAGTAAATTTGGATCAGGACAGTTGCTTTTATAAAAATGAAGCATTTTTTCATTGCAAACACCAGGATAATCTCCCTTTTTTTTCTCCATATCAAAAATGAGTTGAAAATGTAAATGTGGTGCATAATCACCATTAATAGGAGGTAAGCCTAAAGTGGCAATTTGCTCTCCTTTCCTTACCACATTACCTACTTTTTTACCAATCAAACTAGCTTCACTTAAATGACCATAAAGTGTATGAAATTTAATTTCTTCTACTTCATGTTCCAAAATTATGGTTGGACCATAATCACCTAAAGCTGTATTGTTTTGAAAACTGTGTATTTTACCGTCTAAGGCTGCATGAATTGTTGCGGGTTCGTTAATCCATAAATCCAATCCAATATGAATGTTACGTTCGTCTGAAGTGTTGTTCTTAAAAACGGTACTTCTTTTATATAAATTTCGAGTTTCTATATAGCCTCCAAAAGCTATTTTTCCTTTGTATTTGTCTAAATGATTTTGAATAAAAATTTCATAATCAGAAGCGGTTTCTAATTTGATATATTGCAATTCAGTATTTGAAACCGATAAATCTAAAGGAATATATTTTGTATAATCAATTTCTGGAGCAATAACTTTTGCGCATTGAATTGAGTGTAATATTTCAAGAATTTTAGTCATGTGTATAGTTCGTCTATTATTCAAATATAAAAAATCCTCACAAACTATTGTTCATGAGGATAATTTTGTGTTTTGTTGATGATTAAGCCGAAATTGTTTCGACTTCTTTATCAATTTTATTGACCAATCCTACTAAAACTTTTCCTGGACCAACTTCTGTGAAACTTGTTGCGCCATCTTTTATCATTTGTTGTACCGATTGCGTCCATTTTACAGGAGCGGTCAATTGTATGATTAAGTTTTTCTTGATTTCATTCGCATCAGAAACCGCGCTTGCTGTTACATTTTGATATACGGGACAAATTGGAGTAGAAAAAGTGGTTGCTTCAATAGCTGCTGCTAATTCTTCTCTTGCTGGTTCCATCATTGGAGAGTGAAAAGCACCTCCAACAGGTAAAATTAATGCACGTTTCGCACCAGCTTCTTTCATTTTTTCGCAAGCTAATTCTACTGCTTTGTATTCTCCAGAAATTACTAATTGACCCGGACAGTTGTAATTTGCAGCTACCACAACGCCATCAATCGAAGCACAAATATCTTCTACAATTTTATCCTCTAAATTTAAAACCGCAGCCATTGTTGACGGTTTAATTTCACAGGCTTTTTGCATAGCAATTGCTCTTTGTGAAACCAATTTTAATCCATCTTCAAATGATAATGCACCATTGGCTACTAAAGCAGAAAATTCGCCTAATGAATGACCAGCAACCATTTCAGGTTTAAAATCTTCTAACGTTTTGGCTAAGATTACCGAATGTAAAAAAACAGCTGGTTGAGTAACTTTAGTCTCTTTTAATTCTTCTGCTGTTCCTTCAAACATGATGTCTGTAATTCTAAAACCTAATATTTCATTTGCTCTTTCGAATAATTCTTTTGCTACTGCTGAATTTTCATATAAATCTTTTCCCATTCCTGAGAATTGTGCTCCTTGACCTGGAAATACGTATGCTTTCATGTTTTTGGTTTAAAAGTTTAAGGTTTATGAGTTTAAAAGTAGGACTCAAAACTTTAGCAAAAATAACATTTTTATTAGAATTCGATTGAATTTACAATTTCCAATAATTGATTTTTTAATTCCTCGTTTGTGATTCCTTTTTCAGCATCAAAATTATCGTTGAAACTTGGCAATGAAAAACTTCCTTTTACAATTCCACCTTGAAATGGAAAGCGTTTAGTAGCAATATCTAAAACCGAACTTCCACCACGAGCTCCAGGTGAAGTAGCTAATAACAACATTGGTTTTTCTTGAAAAGTTTTAGCGTTTATTCGAGAAGACCAATCTAATATGTTTTTAAATGCTGACGAAAAATTTCCATTATGTTCAGCAAACGAAATCACGATTAAATCTGCACTTCCAATTTTTGCATAAAACTCTTGAGCTAATGGATGAATACCATTCTCAGCTTGTTTATCTACCGAAAAAACAGGCATTTCATAATCGTTTAAATCTAAAATTTCTACAGAAACATTTTGAAATTGATTAGCGGTATAAGAAGCTAATTGTTTATTAATGGAAGACTTGCTCGATGAAGCTCCAAAAGCGATGATTTTTTTAGTCATTTTTGTTTAGATAGTATGTTAAAGCACCAGAAGGACATTTGTTTACGGTTTCAATAATTTTTTCTGTCGTTGAATTATCGGGAGTAATCCAAGGTTGTTCTTTTGGTTTAAAAACAGCAGGATTATTTTTAACGCAATTGGCAGAATGCGTACACTTTCCAGATTGCCATACAATGGTTACTTCACCATTTGTATATTCTTTTTTAATGTCTTTTGGATCCATAACTATTTGGTTTAGATTTATAATACGTCTCTAAATTCGGGAGTTTTATCAAAAACACTTTTGGCAAACGGACAAAGCGGAATAATTTTGATGCCTTTTTTTCGAGCAAATTCCACCGCTTTGGTCACCATTTTTTTACCAAAACCTTTTCCTTCATTTCCAGGATTAACTTCAGTGTGGTCGATGATGATTTTATCTTCGCCAGCAAAAACAAAAGTCATCAAAGACTCTTGTTTTCCATTTACTTCAATGTAAAAAGCTCCGTTTTTATCATTGATTTTTAGTTGTACTTCGTCGTTCATAGTTGTAATTATTGTTCCATCGGAATTTCCATCACTAAAAACTTCGCATTTGAATTCGCCTTGATTTCAATTTCATTGGTTGCCCAAATCCCAATTGCATCTCTTCTTTCTAGTTTTTCGCCATTTACTTCAATTTCACCTTCAATATTCATGATATAAAATCCGTTTCCTTCTTTTTTCAAACTTAATTTTTTTGAAAAACCGTTGTCAAAATCACTCAAATAAAACCAAGCATCTTGATGAATCCAAACACCTTCGTCGTCTGCATTTGGAGATAAGATTTGCGCAAAATCATTTTTTTGTAAAGATTGGTCTAATGTAATTTGTTGGTAACGAGGTTCCACATTTCTATATTTTGGAAACAACCAAATTTGAAACAATTTTGTGTGTTGGTCAGGATTTGGATTGAATTCGCTGTGTTGAATTCCGGTTCCAGCACTCATTACTTGCACATCTCCTGTTTTGATAGTTGCGGCATTTCCCATACTGTCTTTATGAGCTAAATCGCCTTCTAGCGGAATGGTGATAATTTCCATATTATCGTGCGGATGTGTTCCAAAACCCATTCCTGCTGCAACGGTATCGTCGTTTAAAACGCGCAACATTCCAAATTGTACTCTATCAGGATTGTACCAACTTGCAAAACTAAAACTATGATATGCATTTAACCATCCATGATCTGCATGGCCTCTTGAATCTGCTTTGTGTAAAACGATATTTTTCATAATGTATAAATTTAGTAATTATTATGATACAAATTTACACTGATGAATAGGAAAGAGCACTTAACCTAGATTAAGAAATTATTTCTTCAGCAATCGCGCTTTCATTTTGCTAAAAAACTCAGGAGTTACCCCAATGTAAGAGGCAATATGTTTTTGTGGTACTTTTTGAATTAAGGTAGGATATTTAGAACAGAATTTTTCAAAACGTTCATCGGCGGTTAAACTCAAATTATCCATTAATCGCTCTTGATGGGAAACCAATGAATTTTCGGCTAATATTCTGAAAAAACGTTCTAATTTCGGGATTTCTTGATAAAGAATTTCTTGGTTTTCTTTAGTAATAATCACTACTTCGGCATCTTCTAAAACTTCTATAAAAAGATTGCCAGGTTTTTCCGAAATATAACTATACATATCACCAATCCACCAACCTTCGCAAGCAAAATGTAATACGTGTTCAATAATATTATCGTTGATATTGAAACTTCTTAAAATACCAGAATTTACAAAATATGTGCAATTAGCAATTTCGCCCGAACTCAATAAAATGGTTTTGGCTTTGAATTGTTTAGTTTCGGTTTTAGACAAGAATAAGCGTTCTTCATCAATAGTCAAAGCAACGTGTTTGGCGATATTTTGTAAAATAGATTGCATAAGTTCAAAAATACAAAACAATTTTAACTTCTCATTTTAAAGAAATGGTATATTTGAAAAAAAGTAGAAATGAAAACCGAAAAAGAGAAAATGCTTTCGGGAGAAAATTATTTTTCCAATGATAAAGAGTTGGTTTTAGAACGAGTGAAAGCAAAAAAACTACTACATAAATTAAATATCACCGAATATTTAATGAACGGAAATGCACGCACTATTCTTCGAGAATTATTGCCTAATGCACATAAAAGAATATATATTGAACCACCATTTCATTGTGATTATGGGTATAATATTCATTTGGGCGAAATGGTTTATTTCAATGTGAATTGTGTTGTTTTAGATACCGCAAAAGTTAGTATTGGTAACAACGTATTCATTGGGCCAGGGGTTCATATTTACACTGCAACGCATTCCACAAATGCAGTGGAAAGAAGAAAAACAGAATTTGCAAAACCGGTTTCTATTGGCAATGATTGCTGGATAGGAGGAAATGCTATAATTTGTCCGGGTGTCACAATTGGTGATGGTTGTACAATTGGCGCGGGTTCAGTTGTGACCAAAGATATTCCTGCAAATTCATTAGCCGTTGGAAATCCTGCGAAAGTGATTAAAAAATTAAATGAATAAAAAAACCGATGTAAATTTGTTTGTCATGCTGAACTCGTTTCAGCATCTCAAAGATGAGATATGAATCGAGAATCTGACCCGAGCTTGCGAATTGACGAAGTAAACAAGTTCAGATTGACAATAATCGATTAATGAAAATGATCTTCTTCAATTTCGAATTCGGCATCTTTTTCCCAAATTTCCATTTCGCAAGGTTTACAATTGAATTTTAGTTTGTATTCCAATTCGCCTTGTTTTAAAACTAAAGGTTCTTTTAGTTTTTTGTCCATGTTTTCACGATGGTATTTTGGGCAACGTTCCAATTCGTATTTGATGCAATATTTGGTGGTCATTACACGAGATTTTCCAGGATCCCATTGCAATTCGAACGCTTTTTCAATTTCGGTTACACCATGACGTTCGTAAAATTTACGAGCAGTTTTATTGGCAACATTGTACATAAAATCCAATTTCGTTTCTGGATAAGGGTGCGATGTTTTTACCAATTGGTGTTCTTTGCGAACATAATTTTTCAAGCGAATTTCTGATAATTGTTCGTAAACTGTTCTTCGCATTTCATTGATTTTTGAAATTGGAAGAAACCAATTTCCAGAAAATTCAATGGTAATTTCATCAGCTGTATACGGTGTAAATCCGGTTTTTGCTAAGTTGATTTTGAAGTTTTCTGCTAAAGATTCGTTGTTTTTTGTTGGCTCTTTCGGGTGAACCAAACTTACTACGCTTACATTTCCATCTTCGTCAGTTGCAATTAATTCAAAACCATTTTCGTTTTCTTTTAATACTAAAGTTGTACTGATTTTACGAACCGCACTGTCTTCTCTTTCTACTAATTTAATGAAAGCGGCATCGTTATTTCTATAGATGAAAGTACCTTCTTTAATTTCTTTCAATACGTTTGGATAGACGATTCCGTTTTCTGCACGGTTGACATAAATTCCTTCGGCTTCGTTGTTTTCGTTAATAAAACACAAACCGTCACCATTATTTAATAACTCGCCATTTTCAATTTCGTATGAATTTCCAACGGTTTTAATCAGTTTTCCAATGTATTGGCCTTTAGATTTTGGACTTTCCCAAGAACCAATCGCTTGATGTCTTTCGTTTACAAAATAATCTGTATAACCACGATTGAAACTTTTGTCTAACGATGAATCAAATAAATACGTGCATTTTCCAGAAGAAGCTTTGGTATATTTATCGCTATTTTCGTTTAAGAAGCTATCTAATTTTTGACGTAAATAAGAAACATTGTTTTTTACATAAACGATATCTTTCAAACGACCTTCGATTTTGAAAGAAACAATTCCGGCTTCAACTAAATTTGGAATTTGGTTCGAAACATCAAAATCTTTTATCGAAAGTAAGTGGCTGTTTTTGATTAAAGTGTCGCCATTTCCATCAATTAAATTATAAGGTAAACGACAATTTTGTGCGCAAGAACCTCGATTTGCAGAACGTTCACCATTGGCAACACTCATATAACAATTTCCGCTAAACGAAACACATAATGCGCCCGTTACGAAGAATTCTAATTCAACATCTGAAGCTTCACTGATTTCTTTGATTTGGTGCAAGTTTAATTCACGTGCTAAAACTACACGTTTGATTCCGGCATCCGCTAAGAATTTAATTTTATCAGCATCACGATTATTGGCTTGCGTACTGGCATGAAGGACAATTGGAGGCAATTCCATTTCCATGATTGCCATATCTTGAATGATTAAAGCGTCGACTCCAATATCATACAATTTCCAAATCAGTTGACGACAGTTTTCCAACTCGTTATCATATAAAATCGTGTTAATAACCACAAAAACTTGAGCGTTAAACAAGTGCGCATATTTTACCAATTCGGCAATATCTTCCACGGAATTAGTTGCATTAGATCGTGCACCATATAAAGGAGCACCAATATAAACGGCATCGGCACCACTATTTATGGCAGCAATTCCTTGAATTAAATCTTTTGCAGGAGCTAATATTTCAATCTTTTTCTTCATTTGTAAAACGTTAATTATTCGGGTTTTGCCGATAAGAAGTGTGCAAAGTTCTTATAAAAAATTGGAGATTTCTAATTCAAGTTGGCTTTTTTTGAATTTTAAGCATAAAAAAACACGAATTCATCTAATTTAATAAATCAATTCGTGCTAATATGTATTTGTATATGATTTAAGAAACCGCTTCTTTGATTCTTCTCATCGCTTCTGTTAATAAAGCTTCGCTTGTTGCGTAAGAGAAACGAATACAATTTGGATTTCCAAAAGCATCACCTGTTACGGTTGCAACATTTGCTTCTGCTAATAAGAACATAGAAAAGTCTGTTGCGTTTTTAATTTCGGTTCCTTTGACAGTTTTTCCAAAATAGTAAGATACATCTGGGAAAACATAAAACGCTCCTTCAGGAACATTTAATTTAAATCCCGGAATTTGTTTTACTAATCCAACTACTAAATCTCTACGATTTTTGAATGCTGAAACCATTTCGTTTAATACGCTTGGATCTGCTTCAACAGCGGTTATAGTAGCTCTTTGGGCAATAGAATTTGCTCCTGAAGTAACTTGTCCTTGAATTTTTGTACATGCTTTTGCGATAAATTCTGGCGCTCCGATATATCCAATTCTCCAACCTGTCATTGCGAATGCTTTTGCAACACCATTCACCGTTATTGTTCTTTCTAACATTCCTGGAATAGAACCAATACTGCAAAATGTTCCTGAAAAGTTAATATGTTCGTAGATTTCATCAGAAACCACATATACATGTGGATGTTTTTCTAATACTTTAGCTAAAGCAGTTAACTCCTCACGATTATAAACCGAACCACTTGGGTTACAAGGTGAGCTAAACCACATCATTTTAGTTTTTGGTGTGATGGCCGCTTCTAATTGTTCGGGTGTAATTTTGAAATCGCTTTCGACAGAAGTAGGAACTTCTACAGGAACTCCGCCAGAAAGTTTGATGATTTCGAAATATGAAACCCAATAAGGAGCAGGAAGAATTACTTCATCACCATCGTTTAGCATTACTTGTGCAATGTTGTATAACGATTGTTTAGCTCCTGTAGAAACAACAATTTGTGAGGGTTTATACTCTAAATTATTATCTCTTTTGAATTTTTTACAAATGGCTTCTTTCAACTCTAAGTACCCTTCAACAGGTGTGTATGTACTGTAGTTTTCATCGATAGCTTTTTTTGCAGCTTCTTTAATGAATTCAGGAGTATTGAAATCCGGTTCTCCTAAACTAAGGCTAATAATGTCTTTTCCTTGTGCTTTTAATTCTCTTGCTAAAGCTGCCATTGCTAAAGTTTGCGAAACAGCTAAATTGTTGATTCTATCCGATAACGGGTTCATTGTGTGTTAGTTATTATAGTTAATACAAAAGACGCGATTCCTCGCGTCTCTCTGTTTATTATGCTAATTGTGGTTTTCTTCCTAATTCTCTCAAATGTTTGAAGTGAGATGCAATTGCCGCTCGAGTAGTTTTAAACTCGTGATATGGTAAATTACATTCAGCTGCAGTTTGTTTTACAATTTCTGCAATTTTGTCATAATGGACATGGCTTATATTTGGGAAAATATGGTGTTCAATTTGGTGATTTAATCCGCCAGTATAATAATTTACAATCCAGTTTTTTGGAGCAAAGTTAGCCGTAGTAAATAATTGATGAATTGCCCAAGTGTTTTCGATTTCTCCGTTTTCATCTGGAATTGGATTTACTGTATCTTCTACAACGTGTGCTAATTGGAATACGACACTTAAAATTAATCCAGCGGTATAATGCATTACGATGAATCCAAGTAAAACTAACCACCAATCAATTCCTAAAACCATTGGTAAAACCAACCAGATTGAGAAGTAAATTACCTTAGTAATCACTAAAGTGGTCCAACGAATAGCTGGTTTTTTAAATTCTCCATACGATAAGTTTCTTTTTAAGTAGCGTTTCATTTGAAGAAAATCGGTAGTGATTGCCCAATTGAAGGTTAATAAACCATATAAGAAAACAGAATAATAATGTTGAAATCTGTGATGGCTGTACCATTTAGCAGTTTTTGAAAAACGTAAAATTCTTCCTGCTTCTAAATCTTCATCATGACCAATAATGTTCGTATATGTATGATGTAAAACATTGTGTTGTACTTGCCAGTTGTATACGTTTCCAGCTAAAATATAAATACTTCCGCCCATTAATTTATTTACCCAAGATTTAGTTGAATATGCGCCGTGATTACCATCGTGCATAACATTCATTCCTACTCCAGCCATGCCAATTCCAATGACTACATTAAGCAATAAATAGGCCCAAAAAGGCATGTCCATAGCTAATAAAAAGAAATAGGGTGTTAGAAAAAGACCAAACATCACGATAGTTTTCAAGTGAAGTTTCCAGTTTCCTGTTTTGTCAATTTTATTTTCTTTGAAATAATCGTTTACTCTTTTATTTAATGTTCTGAAAAACTTCAGATTATCTTCTTTTGAGAAAATAGGCGATGTAGTACTCATAAATTTTGTATTCTAATTTTGCCAAAGATAATTATTATAATTTTTTCATTTGTGATATTCCACATTTTTTATTCACCAAAAAGCGTATTTTTGTGTAAAATTTAACGAATGGAAGAGATTTTAAGACAATTTCCTGATTTAACTGATAATCAAGTGCTTCAGTTTCAAAAATTGCAATCGCTATATGAAGATTGGAATGCAAAAATTAATGTGATTTCAAGAAAAGACATTGATGAGTTATATACTAGACACGTTTTACATTCGTTAGGAATTGCTAAAATTATCGAATTTAGACCAGGTTCAAAAATTATGGATGTGGGAACCGGAGGAGGTTTTCCTGGAATTCCATTAGCGATTTTATTTCCTGAAGTTGATTTTTACTTGATTGACGTGATTGCGAAAAAAATTAAAGTGGTTAATGAAGTTGCTTCAGGGTTAGGTTTAAAAAATGTAAAAGCGGAACAAAAACGTGCCGAATTGGTGAAACAAGAATTTGATTTCATTGTAAGTCGAGCTGTAACCAATATGCCTGATTTTGTGAATTGGGTAGATGATAAAGTTTCCAAAAAGCAAAACCACGAATTGGCAAACGGAATTTTATATTTAAAAGGTGGCGATTTAACCGAAGAATTGGCAGCTTTTCCAAAAGCTACAGAATATAATTTATCAGATTTCTTTTCAGATGAGTTTTTTGAAACCAAGAAGGTGGTGCATTTGCCGTTGAAGTATAAGAAATAAGAATTTCAGAAAATATTTTATGGAACAAGAAAATACATTTAGAACTAAATCAGGTTTTTGTCAAATGTTATCAGATAAAATCATTTTGACGCGAGATGGTGCTGTTGGTAAATTTTCTGAGTTCTTTGTTGGAAATAGTATTTCAAGGATTTTGGTTATTTATTCAGTAATAGTTCTTTTTTTATTCTTTTTTGCTTTTAAAGCTTTTCAAGAGAATAAAATTGCTACGTTTCTATTTAATAGTTTTTTCGCAATTTATTTGTTATTCAAAATCAAGCAAAGTTTAAATTTTTCAGCAACTCCAATTATAGAGAGAAATAAAATTAAAGAAGTAAAATTTTATGATGCTAAGTTTGGAGCGACTCGCTCAAGATTCGAAGTTATTTTTGAAGATGAGAATGGAAATTTGAAAACTAGATTGATTTTATTGCCTGGATCATTAGATAATGGTGAATCTGAAACTAAAAAAGCTTTACAAATTATGAAAGCTGAAAAGTTGTTATAATTTGTAAACAATACAAAATAAAAAACCCGATTTTCAACTGAAAATCGGGTTTTTTATTTGTGCATCGTACTTAACACTTAGTACTTTGAATTATCCTAAAAACGGATATTTATAGTCTTCTGGTGTTACAAATGTTTCTTTAATCGTTCTAACAGATGCCCAACGCAATAAGTTTTGAGATGAACCTGCTTTATCGTTAGTTCCAGAACCTCTTGCACCTCCAAATGGTTGCATTCCTACCACTGCACCTGTTGGTTTGTCGTTGATGTAGAAGTTTCCTGCTGCATTTTGTAACGCAACGGTTGCTTCTTCCACTGCGTAACGACATTGGCTAAATACCGCGCCTGTTAAAGCGTATTCTGAAGTTTCGTCAACTAATTTTAATGTTTCAGACCATTTTGCGTCTTCGTAAATATAAATTGTAACTACTGGTCCGAATAATTCGGTTTCCATAGTGGAGTATTTTGGATTTGTAGTTAAGATAACAGTTGGTTCAATGAAATAACCTTTTGATTTATCATAGTTTCCACCAATGATTACTTCGGCATCACTATCTTTTTTAGCTTGGTCAATGTAACGTGCTAATTTGTCAAATGAAGTTTCTGAAATTACAGCCGTAATAAAATTACTCATATCTTCTGGCGACCCCATTTTCATCGATTTTAAATCGGCTTCTAATTTAGCTTGAATCGCTGGCCACAAACTTTGTGGTACATAAACACGAGAAGCTGCGCTACATTTTTGTCCTTGAAATTCAAAAGCACCTCGCGCAATTCCTACTGCAACTTGTGCTGGATTTGCAGATGGATGTGCGATGATAAAATCTTTTCCACCGGTTTCACCAACGATTCTTGGGTAGGTTTTATAAGTTGAAATATTGTTTCCGATAGTTTTCCAAATGTCATTGAAAACGCCAGTCGAACCTGTAAAGTGAACTCCAGCTAAATGAGGATTTGATAAAATTACATCGGATACCATTCCAGAATCACCCATTACCATGTTGATAACACCATCTGGTAAACCAGCTTCTTTAAAAACTTGCATAATTACATTAGCAGAATATACTTGTGTTGCTGCTGGTTTCCAAACCACAACATTACCCATCAAAGCAGCACTTGAAGGTAAATTTCCTGCAATAGCTGTAAAGTTGAAAGGTGTAATTGCATATACAAATCCTTCTAAAGGTCTGTACTCAACACGGTTCCACATATCTGATGTTGACGCTGGTTGGTCTGCGTATATTTTTGTCATGAATTCTACGTTGTAACGCAAGAAGTCAATCAATTCACAAGCCGAATCAATTTCTGCTTGATGAATCGTTTTTGATTGTGCAATCATTGTTGCTGCGTTAATTTTAGCACGGTATGGACCTGCTAATAATTCAGCTGCTTTTAAGAAAATTCCAGCTCTGTTTTCCCAAGCCATCGTTGCCCATTTTTTACGTGCTTCTAAGGCAGAAGTTATCGATTTTTCAACTAATGCTCGATCTGCTTGGTGATAAATACCTACAATATGTTGGTGATCATGTGGTGCTGACATTTTTTTGGTATCACCCGTTTTAATTTCTTCGCTACCAATATATAAAGGAACTTCTACTTGAGAATTCCACATTTTTGTATAAGTTGCTGCAACAGTTGCTCTTTCTGGAGAACCTGGTGCATACGATTTTACGGGTTCGTTAACCGCTTTTGGAACATTAAAAAAACCTTTTAACATGGTGTTGTATTTTGAAAATTAGACAATTTTGCACTTCAATTTACGAAAAATTTGTAAATGAATACAAAAATACAAAGTATATTTTGAATTATCGATAACAAAAGTTACTTAAGATAAAGATTCTTAATTTGGAATTTAAAATGAATTTACCACTAATTAATAGCAAATGGTGCACTTAATTTAAAAGCTGGAATTTCAACTTTAAAACTTTTTGTAGTTGTAAAGTTTATCATGTTGAAATGTCCTTTCATAGCCCCAATTGGGGAGGAAAGTAAGCAGCCAGATGAATACGTGTAGTTTTCGCCAGGCTTAATAACTGGTTTTTTGCCAATTACTCCTTCGCCATCAACCGTTTCTGTGTTATTCAGTGCGTCATAAATTTCCCAATGACGAGAATTTAGTTGTACAGAATCTTTGCTTTGGTTTTCAATAGAGACATGATAAGTAAAGGCAAAATGAATTTTATAGTTCTTGAAGTAAGTCCCTTCAAAACTAGTTAAAACTGAAATTTTTATGCCTCTTGTAATTTGACTTACCATAAATTAAAATAAAAGTATTCCTAAAAACATCATTACTAAAGCACAAATGCTTAAGAATAAAAAGAATAACGGAATCAAAAGTATGAATTTTAAAGTAGTTTTCCAACGACCTTGTTGATAAAAATTTCTTAAAGATTTGTAAAAATATATTGGAAATAGAAATGCAAATGAAATTCCAACAAAAAAACCGGATACATCTGTACTGATTAAATCAATAAAGTTAAAAAGTATCATGCATAAGAAAATGAACGTAAAAAAAGTGTATGAAAATACTAAATGTTCTGTGTAATTAATTTTATTTGAATAGTATACTATCCAAAACATCAGCGTTAATATAGGTAAACACAGAAAAATAAAGAAAGGAAGTTTTTCATAAAAATAGTCGATAATTTCACTATTTATTTCGTTTGATTTCAATGCTTTTGATTTTTTATATAAAATTCTAAAAGCTAATTTGTTTTCAAAGCCTAATTCTTTTAGTGCTTGTTCCGTGGTTTTTTCGGGATATTTTTTGTGAAAATTTCTAAACGAAGCTAAAGTATATTCATATCCCAATGAAATTGTATTTAATTGTTTTTTAGTATAAATAGAATCTAAACTGTATTTGATTTTATTATTTCTAAGCTTTTTGAAAAGGTTTTTTTTAGTTTCACCGGTTGCTAATTTTTCAATTGCAATGCTGTCTTGTTTTCGTTCTTCTTTAAGTTGTTCTTCAGTTAACTCTTTTTCTGCTTTATCAGTTGCTGCTGTTGGACCTCCTTCCGTCAAATTAAATGTAATAAATAAAATAATAGAAACACTCAAAAACAGACGAAACGGGTTTGCATACGTATGTCTTTTTCCTTCGTTGAATTCGCGAGCCAAAACACCTGGTTTTGTGAAAATGGAAATTATTGAATTTCGTAATCTTGAATCATAGGCATAAAAATTCGCAAAAAACTCTTCAATAAAGTCACTAATCGTAAGTTTTTTTGTTGAGTTTAATTGGCCACAAGCATGACAAAACTTTTCGCTAATATCTAATTTTGTCTCACAATTTAAGCATTGTGTACCTCTGTATTTTTTATCTTTCCTATTCATATTTAATTACGAATAACCTCGCTGTTTGTGTTAGCAATTCCTATAACCCTATCGTATCTGTCGTTGTTTCCTTTGTAATAAACGATTGCAGTATAATTATTCTCGGTTTGAAAATAATTGCCATCAATTGCATTTTTGAAATCAATAGCCCCTTTTTTATCGGTAAGAATGTATTGATAGTTTGTAAAACCTTGTTTTATTAAAAGTGCTTTTTCATATAAACCAGTTTTTTTATTCAATTCCATTTTATAATCATTAGTTAAAGCATAATTGCTAAACATTCCTGAGACATAAATGTTTCCTTCTAAAAATTCTGGTGCATCTAATGTAAAATAAACCCATGAATAATCAGCTTCAATTCCAGAATTTGCACTATTGGCATTTTGTACAAAAAAGTTTCCGTTAATATCTGGAAAATAGGTGTAAGGTTGGTTTTTTCTTGGCGTATTGGTATATAAATAGGTGTTGTAAATGTTGTCGCCAGATGTTACTCTTGCAACAGTGTTGTTAGTTGCTCTGATAATTTTGTTGTCAATTGTGTATCCTTCGTTTCCACCCCAAAATTGTGTTTCTTTATTGTATCTGTAAATTAATTCTGAACCCAACGTATATTGCGGTTTTAAATTAGAAATACTGGTTTTCCAATTTCCATTTTGAAACAAAGTTACTTTGACATTCTGAATCGGATTTTGTAATATTTTGTCTCCATAATTGATAGACATTTCAATATTTTGTTTTTCGTCTAAACCTTCAAAATCTCTTGAACGACGCACTAATAAGCCTACACTAACTTCTTCTTCGTAAATGATTACTTTTCTCGAGAATACAACTTCATTTTCATCATTTAGAACAGTAAATAAGTAATTACCACTTTTAGTGATCTGATTAAATTTATTTGGAAAAACTTGTCTGTAATGCGAATACAACTGCAGTGTGTTGAATGAATTTTCATAGGTAATGATACGTTGATTATCCATTCCGTTTAAATATTCTGCTTTTGATAGATTTGTTGGTGCAGACCAATCATAATTGTATTGGTTGATGGTGTAGTAATAATCGGCTTCATCACTGAATAAATCATCAAATTGCAACTGAAAGGGTTCTCCAAGTTTAAAAAAAGGAATAACATTTGTATTGTTTGTAACAAACGATATTGTTTTGATGTTAAAAGGAGGTTCTTGTTCAATTGCTTCTTGTGAAAAGATGAAATTAAAAAAGAGTAAGGCAAATAAACTAATTATTTTGTTCATGTCGATATATTGAGATGTGTAAAAATAATAAAACTTTAGCTATAAATACAAATTCTTACAGATATCGATAAAACTTAATTTAGAACAGTTATAAATAACAGAATTCACTAGGTTAAATTTTGGTCAGGTTAGTTCTAATTGATTAAATTTGCACGTTTTATAGTAATTTTTTAACAATCATATCTTCAAAAATATGTCAAAAGACATTCGAATTAAAAAAGGTTTAGACCTTAAGCTGAAGGGTGAAGCAGAAAAAAAAGTTTCTGACATCGCTCGCTCGAAAGTCTATGCTGTTAAACCTTCAGACTTCCATGGAGTAACTCCAAAAATGGTTGTAAAAGAAGGCGATAACGTTAAAGCGGGAGAAGTAATTTTCTATTCTAAATTAGATGAGAAAGTTAAATTTGTAGCTCCTGTAAGCGGAAAAATTCAAGAGATTAAACGCGGGGAAAAAAGAGTTATTTTGGAAATTCTTATCGCTGCCGATTCTCAAGATGTTCACGTTGAGCATAGCAAAAAAAATCCTACTGATTTATCAACAGAAGAAGTAAAAGCACATTTGTTAGCTTCAGGTTGTTGGCCATTTATTAATCAACGTCCATATGATGTGATTGCTAATTCAGCTGATACACCTAAAGCTATTTTTATTTCAACTTATGCAACTGCTCCTTTGGCGACAGATGTGGAGTTTGTTTTAGAAAACAAGTTGCAAGCTTTTCAAGCGGGTATTGATGCTTTAGCAAAACTAACCACTGGAAAAGTTCATTTATCTGTAAAAGGAAAAGGGAAATCGATTTTTAGTGATGTAAAAGGAGTTTCTATTCACAATGTTTACGGACCACATCCTGCTGGAAATGTTGGTGTACAAATTGCAAAAATTTCGCCAATCAATGCTG
Organism: Flavobacterium sp. N2820; assembly: GCF_025947285.1. Classification (NCBI taxonomy): domain Bacteria; kingdom Pseudomonadati; phylum Bacteroidota; class Flavobacteriia; order Flavobacteriales; family Flavobacteriaceae; genus Flavobacterium; species Flavobacterium sp. N2820. The sequence continues at coordinate 2,793,842 of NZ_CP110008.1, forward strand.
GTGAGAGAGTTTGGACAATAACGCCTCAAGATGTTGCTACTATTGGTGAATTATTTTTAACTGGAAAATTCAATGCAACAAGAACAGTTGCTTTGGCAGGTTCTGAAGTTAAAGATGCTCAATATTATAATGTAATTTCAGGCGCTGCTATCGCTGATTTAGTTGCGGGTAAAATTAAAGGAGATAATGTGAGAATTATTTCTGGAGATGTTTTAACTGGAACTAAAGTTAAAGCGGATGGAAATTTAGGTTTCTATAGCAATACGGTAACTGTAATTCCTGAAGGAAACACATATAGAATGTTTGGTTGGATGCCATTTGCTTCGCCAAGTGTTCACAGTGCTTCAAGAACAGGATTATCATGGTTAATGCCAGGAAAAAAATATGCACCTAACACCAATTTAAACGGTGAAGAAAGAGCTTTAGTTGTAACAGGAGAAATGGAAGCAGTTATGCCTCTTGATATTTTTCCAATGCAATTATTAAAAGCTTGTTTGGCAAGTGATATCGATAAAATGGAAAGCTTAGGAATTTATGAAGTAGCTCCAGAAGATTTTGCTTTAATTGATTATACTAACACATCTAAATTAGAAGCACAACAAATCATTCGTGAAGCTCTTGATTTAATGATTAAAGAAGTAGGATAATAGCTATGAAGTTTTTAAGAGATAAAATAGACCAAATTAAAAAGCCTTTTGAGAAAGGGCAAAAATTTGAAAAATTTGCACCTGCAATTAATGCATTAGATACATTTTTATATGTGCCTAATCATACTACAAAGCATGGTGCTCATATTAGAGATGCTGTAGATTTAAAGAGAACCATGATTACTGTGGTTTTAGCTTTAGTTCCAGCATTATTATTCGGAATTTACAATGCAGGTTACCAACATTTCATTCAATTGAATGATGGTGTTTTACCTTCATTTATGGATATCTTTTTACACGGATTGTGGAAAGTATTGCCAATGATTATTGTATCATATGCAGTAGGATTAGGTATTGAGTTTGCTTTTGCAATTTTTAGAGGTCACGAAGTTAACGAAGGATATTTAGTATCTGGTTTGTTAATTCCAATGGTTATGCCAGTTGATTTACCTTTATGGATGTTGGCTATTTCAGTTGCTTTTGCAGTTGTAATAGGTAAAGAAGCTTTTGGAGGAACGGGAATGAATATTTTCAACCCGGCTTTATTAGCGCGTGCTTTCGCATTCTTTGCTTATCCTACATTCATGTCAGGAGATAAAATTTGGGTTAGTGAGGCAAGTACTACTGATGCAATTTCAGGAGAAACTATCTTGGGTACATTAGCACAAGGAAAAGAAGTAGCTTATTCGACTATGGATATGTTCTTAGGTTTTATTCCAGGTTCAATTGGAGAAACTTCGGTTTTAGCTATCTTAATTGGTGCATTTATTTTGATTGCAACTGGTGTTGGTAGTTGGAAAATTATGGTTTCTGGAGTAATTGGAGCAGCATTAACAGCAATGATGTTCAATGCTGTTGGTTTAACCGCTTTAATGAGTTTTGATTGGACAAATCATTTAGTAGTAGGAGGTTTTGCTTTTGGTATTGTATTCATGGCAACTGATCCAGTTTCTGCGGCTCAAACTGATAAAGGAAAAATCATCTACGGTTTATTAATAGGATTCTTTAGTATTATGATTAGAGTTTTCAATCCAGCATATCCAGAAGGAGTAATGTTGGCTATCCTATTAATGAATACTTTAGCGCCAACAATTGATTATTTCGTAGTTAATGGTAACATTGCTAAGAGAAAGAAAAGATTAGCAAAGTCTAAACAATTAAAATCTGCATAGTCATGAATAGAGAAAGTAACGGATATACATTTTTGTTTGCGACTGTAATGGTGGTGTTGGTAGCTTCTGCATTAGCATTTGCTGCAACTGCACTTAAGCCAAATCAAGAAGCGAACATAAAGAAAGAGAAAATGCAGTACATTCTAAAATCGTTTGGAGTAGCTGTAGATAGAGATGCTTCGGAAGAAGCATACAAAAAACACATCATTAGTGAAGTTGTTTTTGATGAGAATGGAAATGAAATTAGTAAAGATGCTTTTACAGTTGATATCGCTAAAGAAAAAGGAAAATTTCCAATTTTCAATGCTGAAAAAGACGGTAAAAAATTCTATGTTATTCCTGTAAGAGGAATGGGGTTATGGGATGCTATCTGGTGTTATGTTTCTGTTGACGAAAACTTAAAAGTAGACGGTATTGTGTTTGACCATAAAGCAGAAACACCAGGTTTAGGTGGAGAAATAACGCAAGATTATTTCCAAAAAAGTTTTATTGGTGAGAATGTATTTGATGCTAACGGAAACTTACAAGGTTTAAAAGTAGTTAAAGGATATACAGGAAAAGACAACAAAGCTGATGGTGAAGTGGACGCAATTTCTGGAGCAACTTTAACAGGAAATGGTGTAACTGAAATGTTAGTTAGAGGTTTAAAACCATATGAAAAATATTTAAAATCTAATAAAAAATAATCGTCATGGCAGATAACAACAAAGAAGGATTATTTTCAAAAAGTAATATTAAATTAATTACGAATCCATTTAATGACGATAACCCAGTAACGGTTCAGGTATTAGGTATTTGTTCGGCTTTAGCGGTAACAGTTCAAATGAAAAATGCCTTTGTAATGGCACTTTCAGTAACTGCGGTAGTAGCTTTTGGTAACGTAATTGTATCATTATTAAGAAATTTAATTCCAAGTAGAATCCGTATCATTGTTCAGTTGGTTGTAGCAGCAGCTTTAGTAATCTTGGTTGACCAGGTTTTAAAAGCGTATGCTTATGATATCAGTAAACAATTATCAGTATTCGTAGGATTAATTATTACCAACTGTATCTTAATGGGACGTTTTGAAGCATTTGCTTTAGGAAACAAACCATGGCCTTCTTTCTTAGATGGTTTAGGAAACGGTTTAGGATATGGAATCATTTTATTGGTAGTTGCATTTTTTAGAGAATTATTTGGTTCAGGAAAATTATTCGGAATCGAAATTCTTGGAAACTCTGTTGAAAAAACAGGTTTGTATGCTACAGGATATGTTAATAACGGATTCATGTTATTAGCTCCAATGGCCTTAGTTATGGTAGGTATTGTAATTTGGGTACAAAGAGGAATTAACAAGAAATTAATCGAGAAAAAATAATAGCTATGTTTGAATATATCAATATATTTTTAAAATCAGTTTTCATTGATAACATGATTTTTGCATACTTCTTAGGAATGTGTTCATTTTTGGCCGTTTCTAAAAAAGTATCAACAGCTATAGGTCTTGGTATTGCTGTAATATTTGTACAAGTAATTACTGTTCCTTTAAACTATTTAATTTATCACTATGTTTTAGGTGCTGGCGCATTAGCTTGGTTAGATCCATCATTCGCAGAATTAGATTTAAGCTTTTTAACTTTCATTTTATTCATTGCTTCTGTAGCAACAATGGTACAGTTAGTTGAAATGATTGTTGAGAAATTTGCACCTTCATTATACAACTCATTAGGTATCTTTTTACCACTTATTGCAGTAAACTGTGCTATCTTAGGGGGTTCATTATTCATGCAACAAAGAGTTGATGGTGGAACATATTCTTCATTAGGTCATGTAATAACTTTCGGTTTTGCATCGGGTTTTGGTTGGTTAATTGCAATTGTTGCATTAGCAGCTATCCGTGAAAAAATGGAATATTCTAACGTATTAGCACCGCTAAGAGGTTTAGGGATTACTTTTATCTTAACAGGTTTAATGGCTATTGGATTTATGAGTTTTGGTGGAATTGACCTTAACGCATTAAACAAAAAACCAGAAGCAAAAGTAGCAACTCCAGCTCCAGCTGTTGTTGAAACTCCTGTGGTTGATTCAGTTCAAGTAGCTGTAGATTCTGTAAAAGTAGATTCAACTCAAGTAGTTAAATAATAGTATAACATTAAAAATTGAACTCATGTTTAGTATAACAGAATTAATTACATATTCAATTTTAGCTTTCTTAGTGCTTATTTTACTAATGGTGTTTATGCTATTATACGCTAAATCAAAGTTGGTAAACTCAGGTGCAGTAAAGATTAAAATTAACGGTGAAAACGAAATTGAAGTAAGCGGAGGTAGTACACTTCTAACTACTTTAGGAAATAATAAAATCTTTTTACCATCAGCTTGTGGTGGTGGAGGTTCTTGTTTACAATGTAAATGTAAAGTATTAGATGGTGGTGGTGAACCATTGCCAACTGAAATACCTAACTTTTCACGTAAAGAATTAGCAGACGGATGGCGTTTAGGATGTCAAGTTAAAGTAAAACAAGACATGATAATCGAAGTGCCAGAAGAAATTTTTGGTATCAAAAAATTCGAAGCAAAAGTATATTCTAACTACAACGTAGCTTCTTTCATTAAAGAATTTATTGTTGAGTTACCAGATGATATGCACTACGAAGCAGGTGGATATATCCAAATTGAAATCCCTAAATGTGAAGTTAAATTCTCAGATATGGATATTATGGCGCACCCAGAAGAACATCCTGGTGATCCAGAAAAATTCAAGGCTGAGTGGGATAAGTTTAAATTATGGCCATTAGTTATGAAAAATGACGAATTGGTAGAAAGAGCTTACTCAATGGCTTCTTACCCAGCGGAAGGAAGAAAAATTATGTTGAACGTTCGTATTGCAACTCCTCCATTTGATAGAGCTACAAACGATTGGATGAAAGTAAATCCAGGTATTGCTTCTTCATATGTGTTCTCTAGAAAAGCAGGTGATCCAGTTGTAGTTTCAGGACCTTACGGAGAATTCTTCATCAACGAATCTGAAGCAGAAATGTTGTATGTAGGTGGTGGAGCTGGTATGGCGCCAATGCGTTCGCACTTGTACCACTTATTCCGTACAGTTAAAACAGGAAGAAAAGTTACATATTGGTACGGAGGTCGTTCTAAACGTGAATTGTTCTACACAGACCATTTCAGAGCGTTAGAGAAAGATTTTCCAAATTTTAAATTCTATTTGGCTTTATCTGAACCACAACCTGAAGATAACTGGAAAGTGAAAGAAGGAATCGACGGAGAAGGTGACGGATTCGTAGGATTTATTCACAATGTGGTAATTGATAATTATTTATCAAAACATGACAATCCAGAAGATATTGAATTGTATTTCTGTGGACCACCAATGATGAACAAAGCGGTTCAAAAAATGGGTGAAGACTTCGGTTTAGATCCAGAAAACATTAGATTTGACGACTTTGGAGGTTAATCCAAATTTTAAATACCAAAACCGATTCAGAAATGAGTCGGTTTTTTTATGCTTTCAAATAGAATAACTACCTTTGCTTAATGGAACCATTATCACTACAAGACTTACATCATTTGGCCATGAATCACGTGGGAAAAGAACTCGAAAAACAAGGATTTGAGTTCATTGCCATTAATAGCCAATTGAAAAAACATCCACAATTTGTTTGCGTTGATAAACCAACGAATACCTTGCATTTTGTAATGGTACAAGCCGTTACATATCCAGATAATCCTTCCGAATACGATGTTTTGTTTATGGAAACCTTCATCAATCACGCCAAAGGGAAAAAGGCTAAAGTGTTGTATGCTGGAGTTGGTTTTGCTAACGCAGAAGATTTCGAAAAGCCAGTTTTTAAAAATCAAGATTATATTTTAAATTATGAAGGAATTAAAGAGATTTTATAGCGTTCTAGTTGTTGCAGTTTTATTTATTTCATGTGATAAAACCACAAATTTTTTCGCCATTCAAGGCGAAGCACAAGGGAGTACGTATTCCATCAAATATATTTCAAACGAAGAAAAAGTAACTAAAAATCAAATCGATTCGTTGTTAACTGCTTTCGATTTATCACTTTCTACCTATCGACCAGATTCTAAAATTTCAAAGATAAATGCTGGTGATTTAACTGTTGTAGTAGATGATTTTTTTACAGAAACATTCCAACTTTCGAATCAAATTTATAAAGAAACGAAAGGTTTGTTTGACCCAACAATTGGTGTTTTAGTAAATGCATATGGATTTGGTCCAAATAAAAAGCAAGAAAATCTGTCTCAAAAACAAATCGATAGTTTATTGCAGTTTGTTGGTTTTGATAAGATTTCTTTAAATTCAAACAAAACTATTTCGAAAAAATACAACCAAACTTTCATCGATTTTAATGCTATTGCACAAGGCTATTCCGTTGATGTTGTTGTGAATTATTTAAAATCGAAAGGAATTGAAAATGCGATTGTTGAAATTGGAGGTGAATTATTCGCTTTAGGAAAAAACACGATTGAAAATAAAAATTGGGTAGTAGGAATCGATGATCCATTGCAAAAGCCAGAAGAACGTACTTTAATTGCTAAAGTAAATTTAGAAAACTTAGGAATGGCAACTTCAGGAAACTATCGTAAAGTAATGGTTGATGAAGTTACTGGTAAAAAATTCGTGCACATTATCAATCCAAAAACAGGTTTAGCACAAAAAAATCATGTATTAAGTGCTACAGTTTTATCAAAATCATCAGGTTTGTCTGATGGGTATGCAACTGCATTTATGCTAATGAATTTAGAAGAAAGTAAAGCATTTTTACAACAACATTCTGAATTGTATGTTATGCTTTTATATGCAGATTCAAATAATAAAATGCAACGTTTTACTACAGATAATTTTAATAAATTAATTAAAGAGTAATAAAAAAGGCTTTCAAATCGAAAGCCTTTTTTTATTTATAACAAACTGGAATAATTTCTCCTTTTGCTAAACAATATTTTTCTACTAATTCAGGTGCAATTGTTTGGGTATAGTCTACTTCGTTTACTTTAAAACCAATACTTCTTAGTTTATCGAAGTAATCTCTTCCATAAACTCTTACATGGTCATATTGCCCAAATATTTTTGCGCGTTCTTTTGGGTCTGTTATCGAATCATCTGCAAATGTTATCGCTCTTGATAAATCTTGTGGAATTTGGAAAATCCCCATTCCGCCCGGTTTTAAAACACGATATAATTCTTGCATTGCCTTTGTATCATCAGGAATGTGTTCCAAAACGTGATTACACAAAATAATGTCATACGAATTATCTTCAAAAGGTAAGTTACAAATATCTGCTTTAACATCGGCTAAAGGTGAAAATAAATCGGTAGTCGTATAATCTAAATTCGATTGTTTCTTAAAACGTTTGTAAAATTCTTGTTCTGGCGCAAAGTGTAATACTTTTTTTGGTGCCGTAAAAAAATCCGTTTCGTTTTGTAAATACAACCACAACAAGCGGTGTCTTTCTAATGAAAGCGTACTTGGTGATAAAACATTGTTTCGTTGTGTTCCATAACCATATGGTAAAAACATACTAAAGCTTTTCCCATCAATTGGATCTGTAAATCGACTTCCTTTTAATAAAAAAGCTAAAATTGGACGTACTACAATACTTAATCGAATCAATATTGGACGAGGAATGGTGTTTAATATAAGTTTAAAAAGTTTTTTCATTAAAGTAAAGTTATGTTATGGCGTATATGATGAAAAATAGAATTGTAAGTGCGATGATTATCCCAAAATATAATCCGAAGAAAAGCAATAAATATTTTATTGCTGAGACAATACTTTGTTTTAAGTTTTGATTATATAATTCTTTAAAAGCATAAAGCGTGAAAAGTATGAATAAAAACAAAAATAGTATAGAATAAGTACCAAAACTCATTCCTAGCATATTTACTAAAATCACTTGTAATACCAGTGATATAAACCCTAAGTTTGTTTGTAAATAACTGTTAAATACTAAATGTTCAAAAAAATTATGTCCTTTTTTAATGAATATAATATAACTAGTTAAAGCATATATTGGAATTAATAACAACACAAAAAAGTTATAATAACTCATTAGTGATTCCGTATAGCCTTCCATGAAACCTTTCATGTCTATTTTAGGAACATTGCTTGAGGAATTTGTCGAATTATAACCGTTTGTGAATCCTTCTGAATAATCCATAATTATTTCCATGGGGAAAAATTTATAGAAAAAAACTGCTATCGTAGCATATAAAATTATATACGAAAAAGGTTGAAAGTATTTTTTTCTGGCACCAGTAATGTAAGCTTCTAATACATCTTTCGGATTTTTAAATAAGCCAAAAAAAGTTCTCCAAAAATTATTATCCCAACTAAAAAATGGACCAACAAATTCTTCCCAAGTTCCTTTTAATGAAAGTCTGTCATGTACAATTTTTGAACCACAACTAGAACAAAACTGAGCATTGTTGTCAAGCTGAAAATTACAGGTTTTACAATTCATAGGTTAAATAAGTTAATTATAATACTAATGGTTTTTGTCTCAATCCATCTTCTTCATTACTCACAATTCCTAAAGCATCATAAATATATGCAAATGTTGATAACAACTCCGGTTTCCCATTTACAATTGCTACATCGTGTTCAAAGTGTGCACTTGGTTTTCCGTCGGCAGTTGTAATTGTCCAACCGTCTTTATGTTGTTTGATATTTTTGGTTCCCATATTAATCATTGGCTCGATTGCAATAACCATTCCGTTGACTAATTTTTTTCCACGACCACGTTTTCCGTAGTTAGGAACTTCTGGGTCTTCGTGCATTTTTCTACCTAAACCGTGTCCACATAATTCACGAACCACACCATAACCATGGCTTTCGCAATATTGTTGAATCGCATGTCCAATATCTTCTACACGATTACCTACTTTAGTTTCACGAATTCCAACATATAAAGATTCTTTGGTAACTTGAAGTAGTTTTTTTGTTTCTGGAGCAACTTCACCAATTTCAAAAGTATACGCATGATCCCCATAAAAACCATTTTTGAAAGCACCACAATCTACCGATATAATATCGCCTTCTTGCAACGGAACATTATTAGGAATACCATGAACCACTTGTGTATTTGGACTCATACAAAGCGAGTTTGGAAAACCATACATGCCCAAAAAAGCTGGCTCAGCTCCATGAGAACGCAGAAAATCTTCTGCCAATTTATCTAAATATAAAGTAGTTACGCCAGGTTTAATTTCCTTAGCAATCATTCCTAATGTTTTTGAAACAATCAAAGCACTTTCGCGCATCAATTCAATTTCTTCTAAGGTTTTAATTACAATCATAATGCAAAATTTCGAGGCAAAAATACAAATTCAAGTTCAATTTCAATTTCAAGAACAACTTTAATTTTAAAACTTACATTTTTAAATTGTATTTCTAACGTCTAACTTCGTGCTTTAAAATGAGAAATATCATATTTTATCATTAAATTACATCATAATTTTGCAGTATAAATTTCATTAGGTATGGGAAAATATGTAACCGCAGCGGAAGCTGTACAAGTAGTTAAAAGTGGCGATAGAGTTTATGTTCAAGCCGCAGCTGCTACACCAACAATCTTAACAAAAGCATTAACCGATAGGGCTTCAGAACTTAGAAATGTAGAAGTTTGTCACTTGCATACAGAAGGTGAAGCGCCTTATGCAAATCCAGAATTAGCTGAAAGTTTTCACGTGAATTCTTTTTTTATTGGAGCCAATGTTCGTCATACATTAAAAGCAGGAAACGGTTCCTATACACCAGTTTTTTTGAGCGAATTGCCATTGTTATTTCGTAAAAATGTAGTAAAACTAGATGTTGCATTCATTCATGTTTCACCTCCAGACGCACATGGATATTGTTCGTTAGGCGTTTCTGTAGAAGCAACAGTTGCAGCGATTGAAAATGCAAAAACGGTAATAGCACAAGTGAATCCAAATATGCCAAGAACGTTTGGTGATGGAATTATGCATGTTTCAGAAATTGATTATTTAGTAGAAGTAAATGTACCAATTTATGCACACGAGGTATCGCCATTCACAGTTGAAGAAGAAAAAATTGGAACTTATGTGGCTTCTTTAATAGAAAACAAAAGTACGCTTCAAATGGGAATTGGTTCAATTCCAAATGCGGCTTTGAGTAAACTAACCAATCACAAAGATTTAGGTTTGCATACAGAAATGTTTTCAGACGGTGTAATTGATTTAATTGAAAACGATGTAATCAATTGTAATTACAAAGGAACATTACGCGGAAGAGCTTTGGCAACCTTTTTAATTGGATCTAAACGCTTGTACGATTTTGTAGATGATAATCCATTTATCGAAATGAAAGAATCTTCAATGGTAAATGATACAGCGCGCATTCGTAAAAATCCAAGAATGGTTTCTATAAATTCTGCAATTGAGGTGGATTTAACCGGTCAAGTTTGTGCTGATTCTATTGGTAGTACCATGTATTCTGGTGTAGGAGGACAAATGGATTTTATTCGTGGTGCATCGTTGAGCGAGGGTGGAAAAGCAATTATTGCGTTGCCTTCTATTACAAAAAGAGGCGAAAGTAGAATTGTACCTTATTTAAAACAAGGAGCTGGAGTGGTAACCACAAGAGCACACGTACATTATATTATAACCGAAAACGGGATTGCCGATTTATATGGTAAAACCTTAAAACAACGTGTTACCGAACTAGTAAAAATTGCACATCCAACGCATCAAGAAGCTGTGGAACGTGCTTACTATGAAATGACAGGGTGTAAATAAACAAAAACTGAACTATAGAAAAGAGACAATCGAAAGGTTGTCTTTTGTTTTTTTTAAAAAATTCCAAAAAAATCAAAACAGATTAAAAATTTATCAAAAAACTAACCTTTTGATTTTGAATTTTTTAGCTAAAATGCATTGTTTTTGAAAATAAACCAAACTTTAACCTTTTAGCAACATTAAATAGCCTACCTTTGTAAGGAATTAAATTTTTCATAGATGAACATTTTTGTAGGAAGTCTTCCTTTCAGTGTAGAGGAAGCAGATTTAAGAGGTTATTTTGAAGAGTATGGAGCTGTAGAATCAGTTAAAATTATCTCTGACAAATTTACCGGAAGAAGTAAAGGATTTGGATTTGTTGAAATGGCTAATGATGCTGAGGCTCAAAAAGCAATCGACGAATTAAACGGTGGAACTATCGAAGGTAGAAAAATCGTTGTTAACAAATCTGAACCAAAACCAGAAGGCGAAAGAAGAAGTTTCGATCGTAATTCAGGTGGAAGTAGAGGCGGTTACTCTAATAATAGAGAAAACTCAACAAGAAGTCGTTACTAATATTTTTGGATATAAAACGAAAAAAAACCTCCACATTGTGGAGGTTTTTTAGTTTATTGTGGGTTTGCAATGGTTTTGTATAAACCAATTATAGCATTCAAATAACGATTTTCTAAAGCAATTTCATTGAGTTGCGAACTTACCAACGAGTTTTCTCGTGAATTAATAATAAACAAAGAACTTTCTCCCATTTCAAATAATCGATCTTCGGCATTTAATAATGTGGTAAAATCTTTCACCAATTTATCATTATAATCTTGCTGTTTTTCAAGCGAAACAATTTCTTGTTGTTGTGCTTTGAGTTTGTTTTCCAAATTTTTTCGTTCAAACTGTAGTCCAAATTCTGAATCCTGAATTTTTAAATCGGCCAATTTTAAACTTCCGCGTTCTTTTCGTAAAAATATAGGAAACGCAAAATTTACTCCTATTTTATAATCTTCAAAGCGATAATTATCAATATAACTGGGTTCTGATAAATAATTATAGCTCAAATCCAACTTGGGTAAAAGTGCATTTGCTTTTAGTTTTCGGTCTACTTTTAACATCGCAATTTTAGCATCTAACGCTTTTATTTTTGGATGATTATCTAAATCAATTGTTCCCAGTTCATTAATTTGAAGCGTTTCTTTTATCGATTTAGAAAGTAAATCTTCGGGTTGTAAACCATCATTTAATTCTAACGGAATATTATTTTCTAACCATAAATAGTTTGACAATTCTAATTTAGCTTTAGTAAATTTTAGTTTGGCTTCTTCTAAATTTAATTTTCGGGTTTTAACAGCAATTCCAGCTTCCACACTATCAATTGCAGGTTTGTCGCCTTCCTCAATTAATTTTGAAACACCATTGTAGCGCATTAGCGCATTTTCTAAATAGTTTTCATACAATTTTACTTCATCAAAACTTCTTTTCCAATTTACATAACTTACCGAAGCTTCATAAATTACTTCAACGGCTTGTAAATTTCTTTCGGCAACGTTTAAATTTCGAGCAATTTTGGCTTTTCTAATATCCGCCATTCGTTGATTTATAAATAAACCTTGTCCTAAAGGAACTGAAATTCCTAATGAAGTTAATCCGCTATTTGGCAATGTGTTTTCTGGATTTACGTAAATTCCTTCGGCATTATCAAAACCTGCTTTTAACTCAATTCCGTACCAAGTTGGGATTTTAAAACTGCTATTCAAAATCGAATAATATTCACTGTCTTTGAATTGTTTTTCACTGAAATCGACTTCAATTTTTGGATCAAAAGCACCACGCGCTTGCATTAAATTGGCTTGTGCTTCGTTGAGTTTTAAATCGGCTTGTTTTACTAATGGGTGGTATTTTTTTACATAGCCCAAAAATTCGTTAAAACTGAATTCAGTTGGTGCGTTCTGTCCAAACAAACTCAATGAACTACAAATGAAAATGAAGATATAAAATAGTTTCGGTTTCATTATTTCTTAGTGTTTTCAGTTGTTGTGGGTTGGTAAAAATTAGGTGGAAAACCGTTAAGTGTTCGCCAAATTTCAAACCAAATTGGCACATCGTCTAACAAAGCTAAAGTTTGTGTTCCCGCACCTATACTTAATTGTTCCGGCCATTTTTTTTCTTTTGGATCGGGTGCAATCAGTACACGATATTTTCCATTTGGACTAATGAAATTTTCTTTTGCTACAATAACGCCGCCGAATGTTCCATAAGAAACGCCAGGCCAACCGCTAAAAACAATTGTAGGCCAACCATCAAACCAAACGCGTACTTTTTTGCCATTATTAATCAATGGAAAATCAACGGGATCAATGTAAGTTTCAACAGCAATATCATAGTTGGAGGGCATTATGCTTACAATTGCAGTTCCTTCTTTTATGGTTTCGCCAATTCCAGATTGCAAAGCACGATTGACATATCCGTTTTGTGGTGCAGTGATATAATACAAACCGTTTCTTATTTGGTAATTTTGGTATTGATTTTTCAATTTATTTACTTGCGCTTCGGTATCAAATTGTGAACTTAAGGCGGTTTGCTTATCACTGCTTGCTTTAGCATTTTTTTCAGCATATTCTGCACTAATTCTATTGAGTTCCATAGTAGCATTCAATACCTCATTTTTACTAGAAATGTATTTATTTTCTTGTGTTATGATTTTTGCTTCTGTTTCTTGCAGTTTCATTCGTTTTTCTTCCACATCGGTCATTGGTTTTAAACCTTCTTTATTCAAATTTAATGAGCGATTATACTGTGTTTGTGCAATTTTGAGTTGGGTTTTACTCGCTTCAAAATCAATACTATCACTTTGAACTTTTAAATAGGATTGTTTAAGTTTGTTTTGCGCTTGTTTGAGTTTTAGATTTTTTTCGTTTTGAATGGCACCCATTTGATTTTCTAATGCTTTTACTTTGTCAGCATAGGAAGTCACTGCATTTTCCTTAGCTTTTACTTGATTGCCAGTGTTTTCAATTAAATTTGGGTCTAAATATTCCTCTTTGACTTCAGAAATAAACAAAATAGTGTCCCCTTTTTCTACATAATCGCCTTCATTTACATACCATTTTTCGATACGGCCACCAATAATAGTTTGAATCGTTTGTGGGCGTTGATTTGGTTTTAAAGTAGTAACATTTCCAGCTCCTTTAATATTTTGTGTCCAAGGTAGAAACAAAAACAAAACGCAAATTATAACAAAAGCCCAAATAATCTTGCGAATTACTTTGTAATGCTTTTGCTCTTTAAATATTTGTCCTGATTTGAATTGCTCTAATTTTACAAATTGATCAATTCTATTTTTTGTGATATTTAGCATGGCTTAAATAGATTTAATTTCTCCTTTTTCGAGATGAATTACTTGGGTGCAAATCTGTTTCCAATAGTTGTTTTTACTCACAACAATTAAGGTCCAAGGATGTTTTTCTTCGCTTAAAAAATCTAAAATTTCTCTGCAACTTTCCTCGTCTGATTTGTCCAATGGATTTTCTAAAAACAATAGTTTCGGTTGATTGATAATACAACGAGCCAAAACAATTTTTTGAATTGTTGAGGAATTTATTTGCTTTCCTTCAGATGAGATTCGAGTGTCTAATCCTTTTGGAAGTGCTTTAATGGCTTCGGTTAGTTTTAATTTCTCGATTAATTCAAAAACTATATCCATCTTAATTTCTGGATTATTACAGGTAATGTTTTCTAAAATAGTGCCTTCAAAAGGCATTTCGTGTGCTGTAATAATTCCAATTTTAGAACGATATTCTTCTGAAGAATACTTTTTGTAATTTGTGTTGTTGATAAAAATACTTCCAGAAGTTGGCTCTATCAAACGCGCTAATAAACGAATTAATGTTGTTTTTCCAGAACCATTTTCGCCCAAAATCAAAGTATGTTGTTTCGGTTGAATCGACAAACTAATATTTTTTAATATTTCTTTATCTGATTTTGGATACGCAAATGAAACATTTTCGGTTTCGATTGTAATTTTATTTTTATCTACCAAATAGTTCGAATTTTGAACATCTTCTTCTAATTCCATGTCCACAACTGAACCTAATTTTTCTAAAGAAGTCAGTACATCATAGAATAATTCTAAGCCTGAAAACAGTTTTTCAACAGCTGCAATAATGCTTAATATGATGATTTCAGCCGCCACAAATTGTCCAATATTCATTTGTTGATTGATTACTAGTAATCCTCCAATAATTAGTAATCCAGCAGTGATCAGGATTTTAAATCCAGTTAACTGAATAAATTGCTTCAACAAAACCTGAAAATGGCTTTCACGTTGTTTTAGATATTCATTAACTAATTTGTCATTTTTATGTAACGAAAAATTAAAGATGGAATTACTTTTGAAACTCAAGTGATTTCTGGCAATTTCTTGTAGCCAATGTGCGATTTTGTACTTGTATTTTGATTCTTTTAAACTTGTTTCTAATCCTAAATTGAAGTTCATTTTAAAAATTAAATACAACAACAAAAGCAATATAATTCCAAAGAAAATAAAGAATGAATGATACAAGGAAAGCAATACAATTCCGAAAAAAATTTGTAATGCTGCTCCGGAAATATCCAATAATAGTTTAGAAAACCCTTTTTGAACGGTTAAAGTGTCAAAAAAACGATTTGCTAATTCTGGTGGATATTGATTGTGTAATTCGTTGAATTTTATTTTTGGAAAGCGATAAGCAAATTCAAACGAAGAACGAACAAATATTTTTTGTTGTAAGTTTTCTGTGATTCTAAATTGCATGATTTTTAGTAATCCTACAAAAGCTACTCCGACAACAACAATAATTACCAAAACAATCCAAGATGTGCTTACTTTTCCTGCTTGGATAAAATTGATTATTGATTGAATACCTAATGGTAGCGACAAGCTGATTAATCCTGCAATAATGGAATATAAGAAGATTTGGTAAATATCTTGTTTGTCGATTAAGATGAGGTTTTTGAATCTTTTTAAAGGTGTCATAGCAATATTTTTTTTACCATATCTGTATAGAATTCAGTAGCACATTCTTTTTCAGATAAGTTGGTGATGGTTTTTAAATGATTTTTTAAAAAATGTTGATGCAGTGCGCCTTCCACAACGCTTGAAGCCAAACTTTTTGCATAGGGATAAGCTGGATTTACTTCTTTTATAATGTCAATGATACGATTAATGACTCTTTTATATACTAAGAAAAAACCTTCTTTATTTTCGTTATCCACTTCTTTCGTCATTAAAGTTTTGGTGAACTCTTCAACGATTATTCGACTTAGAATTTCTTCATTAATATGTGGTGTTGAATGGTCGTCAATTATGTTTTCGGTAACAAGTTTAATTGCTTTTTCTAATTTTTCAAACGGGTTTGAAACATTTGTAGTTGCAAAAGCCATTCGATATTCCATCCACGACCAGTACCATGAAGTTAAATATACCAATAATTTATGTTTGTTTTCAAAATAGCGATAAATAGAACTTTCATTTGATTGAATTTTCTCGCCTAATTTTTTGAAAGTGAACGCTTCAAAACCAATTTCATCAATTAGTAGAATGCTGTTTTTTAAAATATTACGTCCTAATTCAGAAGTCTCTGGATCTTTAACGTATAATTTTTCGTTGATGGTTATTTTTAAATTAGATAGTAAATTTTGCATAAATTAATATTTAACAATGCAAATATAATAGTAATACTATTGATATGTAAAAGTTTAACTTTTAATTTAGAATTGTTAAATCAAAAAAAAGAGACTCAAGTTAATGAATCTCTTTTTTTTGAATTTTCGTGTAATGTTTTTTATAATAATGATTTACAAGTCATTACGTTAGGTTTTTCAATTCCCATTAAGTTTAAAATAGTAGGAGCAATATCTCCCAAAACACCATCATGTATCTCTTTTAAATCTTTATCTACTAAAATAATTGGTACCGGGTTGGTTGTATGGGCAGTATTTGGCGAACCATCAGGGTTTATCATTGTTTCACAATTTCCGTGATCGGCTATTATGATTGTTGTATAATTTTTTTCCAAAGCTGTTTCAACCACTTCTTTTACACAAACATCAACAGCTTCGCAGGCTTTAATTGCTGCCGACATTACACCAGTATGGCCCACCATATCACCATTGGCGAAATTTAAACAAACAAAATCAACTTCCCCTTTTTAAGTTCTGGGATTAGGGCATCTTTCAATTCAAAAGCACTCATTTCGGGTTGTAAATCGTATGTGGCTACCTTTGGAGAATTTTTCAAAATACGTGTTTCGCCTTCAAAAGGTTCTTCTCTTCCGCCTGAAAAGAAAAAGGTTACATGAGGGTATTTTTCAGTTTCGGCAATACGAATTTGTTTTTTATTGGCTTTTTCTAAAACCTCTCCAAGCGTTTCGGTAATGTTATCTTTGTCATAAATTACGTGTACATTTTTATAGGTATCATCATAATTTGTCATAGTAACATAATATAAATTCAATTTGTGCATATTGAATTCATGAAAATCTTTTTGCGATAAAACTTCGGTTAATTCTCTTCCTCTATCGGTTCTGAAATTGAAGAAAATTACCACATCATCATTCTCAATTTTTGTCAATGGCTCGTTGTTTTCATCTACCTTAATTAAAGGTTGAATAAACTCGTCTGTTACATTTTCATCATAACTTTTTTGTATGCTTTCTACAAAATTTGTGGTGTGATGACCAATGGAATTAACTAATAAATCGTAAGCTAATTTTACGCGTTCCCAACGTTTATCTCTATCCATTGCATAATATCGGCCAATAACGGTTGCAATTTTTGCATTATAATCTTTTACATACTCTTCTAAATTTTCGATGTCTAATAAAGCCGATTTTGGATCTACATCACGACCATCAGTAAAGGCATGAACAAATATTTTTTCTAAACCATATTCTTTTGCAGCGTCCAATAAACCATATAAATGTGAGGTATGTGAATGCACGCCACCATTAGAAACTAATCCTAAAAAGTGTACTTTTTTATTATTTTCTAAGGCATATTTGAACGCATTAATAAGTGGTTTTTCTTGGTTTACGTTTTTATTTTCAACGGCTAAATTTATTTTTGCTAAGTCTTGATATACAATTCGACCAGCGCCTAAATTCATATGACCAACTTCTGAATTTCCCATTTGACCTTCTGGCAAACCTACATTTAAACCATCGGTTCTAAGTTGAGCATTTGGGTATTTTCTATATAAACTATCAATAAAAGGTGTATTTGCATTGTCAATTGCAGAAACTCTCGGATCAGGTGATTTTCCCCAACCGTCCAATATCATTAAAATTACTTTTTTGTTCATGATTTTGTATTTGTACAAATATAATCATTTGCCAAATTTTTAAATCAAAAAGAGCTTTAAAATTACGAAAACGATTAAGTGATTTACCCTTTCTTAATCCAATTTTTGGCTTGGTTATAATCAATGAAATAGCGAACACTAACTGATAAAACATGGTTCAAATTGTCTTCAAATAAATTAGAGAAATTTGAGTTAAAATTTTTATTAATCTCGCGTTCAAAAGTTGAAGCGTTATTTCTATATAAAATAGACATTTGACTTCCTGGAGCAAACCACCAAGAATAAGACAAATCTAAATTCCATGTACTAAAGTTTGAGTTTTTGTTGCCTGTGTAAGTAGTATTTGGTGTTAAACTCCCATCAGTGTTCAATGTGTTTATTTGATTATTTTCGGCTAGTGACCAATAATGTCTTACCGATAAACTAAAATTCATTACACTACTAATAGAATATTTACTGGTAATAGAATTAGTGTAAGTATCTCTATCTCTTCGGGCGAAAATAATATCTGAATTTTCAAAATCGATAAAGCCGATATCATTTTGTTGTTTGAAATAATCAAAGCTATAAACTAGCGAAAATTTATCGCTAAATCTATATCTTGGGCTGATGTTTATTCCAGCTTCGTAACGATTTTCATTGATTACATGAGTAATATATGGGTTTATGTCTAGGGCAAATTTATTATTGTAATTTGAGGAAAAGTAGAAAAATCCACCTGCATTCTTTGGGTTTACAAAATATCTATTAGCAACTCTAGGTTCATAATAATCGTAATTTTCAAATGGATTGAAGTTTAGACCACCACCAAAATAATGATTTTTCTTATTTGTAGAATTCAAATTGACATTGAAGTTACTCGATTGAATTTGATTAGTTGGTTTGTAAAATTCAAAATAAGAATTAAAATTAATTCGGAATGTATTAAAGGTTTTGTTGGGGTTTAAAATGCGATAATTTGCATTGTTGTATACCGAATAATAGTTTGTTCTAAAATTAATACCTAAGTCGTTATTGTCAAAATCTTTTGAAATATAATCCCCTCCAAAACTATATCTGAATTTACCACTAGTTTCTCCAAAATATAACGAAGCGTTAATTCCGTTAGTGTTTTCAATATCATTAATACTGCTAGATTTAATTCCTCCTGAAATGTTATATTTGTTGGTTTTATTGTTTAAATCAAATAGCAATCCAGTTACATTTGCATCTCTAAAACTTCCATTTCTGGTAACATTTGTATTGATAAAAGTTACCGATGAATTTTGATTAAATCGTTGGTCAAAAACGGTGACATTATAATTAGTAAGTGGAGAAACAATAACTTCTCTTGAAGAAGCATTATCATTATTTAAAACTTTGGCAGATGTCTTTTCGGTAATTGCATTCAAGAATCCTATACCTAATCCATCCTTATCGCGACCAGAAATTTTCATTGCATTTAACAAGTTAATGGCACCAGGATATTTATCTATATATTCATTGTTTTCAAGCACTGGGTAAAAATCAGGTGTTTGACCGATTCTTCTAGAATATAAAAGATTTCCCTTGCTAAACAAGTCTGTTCCTTCTGTGAAAAAAGGACGATTTTCGTTGAATTGTTGCTCAAATGGACCTAAATTTAAGACCACATTGTCAAATTTTGTTTGGCCAAAATCGGGAACCAAGATGGCATCTAATGTAAAAGCATCATTAATACCATATTTAACATCTAAACCGCCTTTAAATTCTCCTTTCGTTTTTTGAGTTTCACTACCCGATAAGTAAAAAGATGAATAAGGAATTAAGAATAACCGTGTAGGAGTTTTAATATTTTCAATTCCATTTAGAATTCCAGCTTGTTGAATAACCGCTCCAATTTTTGAATCTACATGAGTCCAAGTATAAACTTGTCGATCACGTTTAATTTCGCGTACAAAATTTAAGCCCCATGTTTGAATTGCGTCTGATGGAAAACGAAGCGCAGCATATGGAATTTTCATCTCCACTGCCCAGCCAAAATCAGTTATTTTTACTTTACTTTCCCAAATGGCATTCCATGAAAAATCTTCGCCTATTTGCTCCGTAGCTAAACAATCTAGTTGTCCGCCCGCTGCAGTTACAAAAAAACGAAAATCTTGTTGTCCGTCATTGTATCCATTTACAAATATTCCAAAAGCATCTGTAGTTCCAAAATCATCACGCTCTGTAATTTCTTTCATGATTTTTGAGGGTGCGTCATCATATAGTAGCGCACCAACATAGATTGCTTCATCATCATATAAAATTTTGACTTCTGTTTTTTTCTTATTGTCAATTGCTTTCCCATTGTCAGGTTCAAACATTACAAAATCGGAAGCTGTCTCAGCATTTTTCCATGATTCTTCGTTTAAATTAGCATCTATGGTAATCGGTTTATTAATTTTTTGAGTTGTGATGCTTTTTTTAGTTTGTGAAAACGAAAAAAGAAAACTTGCTAAGCAAAAAAGGATAGTAATGCTGAATTTATTTACCATATGACTGAAATTAACGCACAAATTTATGTGATTATCATATAGGTCTACTTTTTTTATATTATGTTTAACTTTTTTCAAAATAATCGATGAAGTACATAAAATTTCGATAAAAAACACAAATTAATTTGTTTATTGAAAAATAATAAATATATTTGGCACTTTCAATAGCAATATAACTACAAGATTAACAATGATTTACAAGTTTTTACCCCTAATTTTATTCTGCGTTTTTTCATTTAAGCCACTAACTACGGCTGATTTGAAAAAAAATTCAGTTTCAATTACCGATCCAAAATTAATAGCAGCTAATGCAAAAGCAACTTTAGAAACAAAGTGTAAAACAGTTTACACAGCTATTGATGCTAATAATTTGTCATTGCCAAAATTTGAAAGTTTTTTTGCTGCTTTTCAAGGTTATGAGATCTTGAAATTGCAAGGCAAAATAGTGAATGAGGTTTTAACGGTTATTGATTTTAGCTTGTCTTCAACTGAAGAGCGAATGTGGGTAATTGACATGAAAACGCAAAAAGTAATTTTGAAAACGCTAGTTGCGCATGGGAGAAATTCGGGTATTGAATTTGCTACAAATTTTTCTAATGAAAATGAATCTTATAAAAGTAGTTTAGGTTTTTATATAACTGGTGAAGTTTATCAAGGAAAGCATGGAACTTCATTACGATTAGATGGAATGGAATATGGAATTAACGATAGAGCTCGTGATAGAGCAGTGGTGATTCATGGTGCGGATTATGTAAGTAAAAAATTAGCAAGAGCACAAGGTTATATAGGAAGAAGTCAAGGATGTCCAGCTGTTCCTTATGAAGTTCATAAACAATTAATTGAGACAATCAAAAATAAATCGTGTATTTTCATCTATCATCCTTCTAGAAATTACATAGTTAAATCTAAGTTAGTTTCTTAGTTTTCTCTAAGTTTTTCAAACAATTCTTTATCTAAATTATAGATATCGTCTCTAAATTGAAGTTGATTGTTTTCGAACCAACTTGTCCAATAGAAAATATGAATATTTACAGTGTCTTTTACAGACACTGTTTTTGTTTTTTCTCGTTTTATAATAGAGTCAATTTCTGCTGATTCCCATTTTTTTGCATTTTCTTTAATTAAAATTTGCTTGGCTAAAACCAATGGGTTTTCAATACGAACACATCCCGAACTTAAAGAACGATTGTTTCTTACAAAATAATCACGGTGATTTGTGTCATGTAAATAAACCAAGTGACTATTCGGAAAATTGAATTTCACCAATCCTAACGAATTATTGTAGCCGGGTTTTTGAACATATCGATAACTATTTGCTCTTGATGGATTCCATTCGTATGGGTTGACTTCTTCACCTTTATTGTTGTAAATAGTTAACTTTCTTGAAGGAAAATAATTTCTATTTTTTGAAGCAGAAGGTGTTAAATCTTCTTTTATAATCGTAGGTGGAATGGTCCAAGTAGGATTAAAAACAAAGTTTGAAAGTTTTGAAGTTAATATTGGTGTTTTTCTTTTTGCTGTTCCAACCACTGTTTTGTGTGTAGCAACTGTATCGTTGTCTACTACATAATTTAGCATATATTCAGGAAGATTTACAATTAAATATTGTTTGCCTAGATCGTTTGGGTACCAACGCCATCTTTCTAAATTGGCAAATATTTGTTCTCTTCTTTCATTTTTTGTCACGTTTAACGCGTTTAAAGTTCCTTTTCCAATAACTCCATCTTGTAGCAACCCGTGACGACCTTGAAATTTTTTAATAGCTTTAAAAGTTAATGTGTCGTATGCCCAAGTTAGGATGGTATCTTTGTTTTTGTAATCGTTCCAATAAGCTAATCTTTTTTTAATTTTTACCATTTCGGGTAAAGTATCGTTCAAAACAATTTTATCTTTTTTAATTTCAATTTTAGAAAATGTAGTATTTGGGAATTTATCTAATGCAATTAAACTTTTTTTAAGTAATTGATATACAATGTGATTTGGTTTTAAGTCTTTAAAGGTAGAAGCTACTTTTTGTTCTTTAATTGCTGTTTCCAATAAAGGAGAAAGTGCAATTTCTTTGGGTTTTA
The DNA here is from genome assembly GCF_025947285.1 of Flavobacterium sp. N2820. Lineage (NCBI taxonomy): Bacteria > Pseudomonadati > Bacteroidota > Flavobacteriia > Flavobacteriales > Flavobacteriaceae > Flavobacterium > Flavobacterium sp. N2820. The sequence goes on from NZ_CP110008.1 coordinate 2,816,325, forward strand.
AATCCCAATCGGTATACAATTCTTTTGGATTTAGTTTGCCTTTGTGTAAATGAAGTGCCAATTTTTCAAACGATTCAGTAAGCAAAATATCATACTTTACAATATCTTCATCAGATAATTCGGTTCTTTTGGTTTCTAAAAGATCAATAAATTCGATGGAATAATCTCTAGGATTTAATCCTTCTTGATAACAAAATTTGATTTCGTTGATTAAATCATTTCGGTTTTCATCCAAATACCAAATTTCGTGAAAATTCATTTTTTGATAGTATAATTTTAAACTATCTGATTTGTCTGTAAGTAGCTCTGGATTTACAGGTCTTATAATTACGTCGTGAATAGTATCTTTAATGATGCTATCGTCAAAGGCAACTGATTTATCTTCTTTTTTACAAGAAATAAATATAGTTAGTACTAATAGAGAAGTAATTATCTTCATAGGGAAAATCCGTTTGGACATATAAATGTAATAAAAATCTTTTTAATTTTTCTTAAACATCACAAAATGAATGCCAACATCGGGAATATTAAAAGAATCTCCTAAAACAGTATAACCTGATTTTTTATAAAATGAAACTGCCTTTTCGCGTGCATTGAACCAAATTAAATGGGCTTTTTCTTGCCAACAAAAATTTTCTGCAGCTTTTAAAAGTTGTTCACCATAACCCTTGCTTTGAAAATTTTCTAAAACGGCCATACCTCTAATTTGAAATTGTGTTTTCTCTGAAAAAAGGAGCGAGTTTGTTTTGAAAACCGAAACTACTCCAATTATATTTTCGTTTTCAAATAATCCAAAATGAGTAGTTGTAGTAGCATCATCTCCATTAAAATGACAGGTTTCGATTGGTTTTCCTTTTCTTAAAACCTCTTGACGAACGATGTAAGTTTCTAAAGCAGTAATTTTTTTAACAACTTGCATTTCTAACTATTTATATTTTAACGAATTAACGAATATTGATAAAGCGTCAACAAATTTATAACAAAGGAATTGAAAAAATATGCTTAAAAATTTGCAATTAAAAAAACTTTTAAAGTATATTTGCACCCACAAAATAAGTATTATTTGCTTTTTTGATTTGCGGAAGTAGCTCAGTTGGTAGAGCTCCAGCCTTCCAAGCTGGTTGTCGCGAGTTCGAGCCTCGTCTTCCGCTCCAAAACAAGATAAAGTTTTAAAAATTATCACCTGCGGAAGTAGCTCAGTTGGTAGAGCTCCAGCCTTCCAAGCTGGTTGTCGCGAGTTCGAGCCTCGTCTTCCGCTCCACAAAAAAAGCCTTGCATTTGCAAGGCTTTTTTTATTTCAATTCATTTAGCTCAGTTTCTGGGGCAACTTCTATTGGTGTTTCGCCTCTTTTGAAAATCCGGGCGGTTAAAGTTCCTTTTAATTTAATAGAATCACCTTTTACAGCTAACCAACTTCCTTCTCTCAATCCAACTACAGGTTGCGGATTAAATTGATGAAATTCATTAATTCTCGTTTCTCGCGTTTCACCCATGTGGGTTGAACCTTCAATTGGATCTAAATAATGGGGATTTATATTAAAGGAAACAAAGCCTAAAGTTCTAAAACTTGGTGGATACACAATTGGCATATCGTTTGTAGTGCTCATGGTTAAGCCGCAAATATTGCTTCCTGCGCTGGTTCCAAGGTACGGTGTTCCGTTTTTAACTACTTTTTCTAAAGTATCAATTACATTGTTTTTGTAAAGTTGGCTTACTAATAAAAAGGTGTTTCCGCCTCCGGTGAATATGCCTTTAGCGTTTTCAAGAGCTGCTATTGGATTTTCAAACTCGTGTATTCCTTTGACCGAAATGTTAATTTTCGCAAAAGCTTCGCCTACCTTTTTAGTATATTCTTCATGTGAAATACCGCTTGGACGGGCATAAGGAATAAAAAGAATTTCATTACAATTGGCAAAAAAAGATTGTAATTCGGGCAATAAATAATCTAAGTAACTTCCATTATGTAGTGTTGAGGTACTGGCTATAAGTATATTTTTCATTGATTTTTTTTACAAATTTAAATTATTCTATTAACATAAGTTTATCATCTTGTTAGGATTTCGTTTTGAGGTGTATTTGGTACATTTACAAAAATATTCAATTTTATTTCATGCTAAAAAAACTACTTTTCTTCTTTTTGTGTTTTCCAATGTTCATTTTTTCGCAAAATGATACTGTTATTAGCGGTAAGGTAGTTTCAGAATCTAATAGTTTAGAAGGAATTCATATTTTAAATACTTCTCAAAATAAAGGTGAAATTACAGACGCTCGTGGTTATTTCAAAATAAAAGTAAAAGTAAATGATACCCTGCAATTTAGTGCAGTTCATTTGAAAGCAACACAATATATAATTCAACAACACGACTTAAAAGCTGAATTAATTTTTGTTCAAATGAAATCATTAATTAGTGAGCTGGATGAAATTACGCTTACAGAATATAAAAATATTAATGCCGTTGCATTAGGAATTATTCCTGCAAATCAGAAAACATATACTCCTGCTGAACGTAAACTTGTTACAGCAGAAGAATTTCATTGGTACAGTCCTTTATTAATTCCTTTAGGAGGTATGAGTGTTGACGGATTAATTAATTCCGTTAGCGGAAGAACAAGTATGTTGAAGAAAGAACTTGCAGTGGAACGAAAAGAAGAATTGCAAGCAAAAACTTCTGATTATTTTGAAAGAAAATATTTTACTGATAATTTAAAAATCCCAGAAGAATATGTTGATGGGTTTTTATTTTATATAGTTGAAAATTCTAGTTATATTCGAGCAATGAGAGACAAAAATAAAACAATGGCAACTTTTGTTTTGTCTGGATTAGCAGTTGAATATTTGAAATTAAAAGAAATAGAAACTGAAAAATAGCCAAACCATGAAATATAAAATTTTACTTTTATTTGTTTTAATCATCACCCAAATCAGTTTTTCTCAAGGTGTAGAACGAAAAGTTTTGCGAGGAAAAATTGTTGCGGATTCATTAGAAGTTGAAAACTTAACGGTTTATAATATTACTTCAAACATAGGTGCAATTACGGATGTTGATGGAAAATTCTCAATCAATGCAAGAGCAACTGATACATTATTTATTCAAGGGTTATCATATGATTCTATGCGATATGTATTAACAGATAAAGATTTTTGGCTGCCTGTATTAGAAATAAAATTGCATATAAAAATCACAGAGTTAAATGAAATTATAATTACACCCTATACTTTGACGGGTAATTTAAATGAAGATACGAAACGTATTCAAGTATATGGAGAAGGATTTGCAAAAATTGACGCCAAAGTAGTTAAATATTATGATGATGATATAAGACTTGGAACGCCAGAAAATACCGCAATGCCTAGTCAGTTTGCGCCTAATGGCTCTAATTTTAATTTTATGGCAATTGGTGCAGGTATAATAAGTATGCTTGTGAAAAATGAAAATCCGAAAAAGAATTCTGAACGTGTTTTCGAAGAAAGAAGAATTAGAGATATTCAGTCTAAATCTTTTTCAGAACATATTTATGAACGGTTTTCACATAATTTTTTCATAGAAACTTTAAAAATTAAAAACGAGGATATTCCAATGTATATGAGTTTTGCAGAATTAAACGTCTATGAACTTTCACCTCTTTTAAAAGCAGAAAATGAATTAAAATTGATTGAATACCTTATTAACAAATCAACTGAATTCAAATTGCAAAAAGAAAAAGAATAATTCCTATTTTTACCACATGAAAAAACAATTGTTGCTTTTATTTGTCGTTTTATTTTTAAGTTCATTTAGTGCGCATAAATTTTATGTTTCGGTGACTCAAATTGATTATGTTCCCTCCAAAAAAAGGATTGAAATTACTTATCGAATCTTTATAGATGATTTAGAAAAGGGATTAAACAAAAGATTCAACAAAAAAGTAAATTTAACATCTACCAAAGAATTACCCGAAGCCGAAGAATTAATCAAAAGTTATCTGAAAGAAAAAATAAAAATATCAATCAATAAAAAACCACAAAATATAGAGTTTTTGGCTAGGGAAGTGGAAGGTGATGTGTTAATTTTATACACAAAAATTGCTATTTCAAAAAAAATAAATACCTTCGAAATCTATAATTCATTGTTAACTGAAGTATACTCTGATCAACAAAATATTGTTCATACGAATATAAATAGTAACAAAAAAAGTATTTTGTTGACTAATACAGAATTACAAGAAAAAATTGACTATTAACTACCTAACTATATTATGAAGAATTCTATTGTTTTCAGTGCGTTTTTATCCATAGTGGTGGCTTTTGGAGCAACTGCTCAAGAAGTAAAACCAGACGAAAAAAAACCAGTACAAGGACATTATAATGAGAATAAATTTCGTCAAATGTATGATGAAATGGCAACTCCTAACATGTTCAGAACAGCTTCGGGTGCTCCCGGACCAGCATATTATCAGCAAAAAGCAGATTACAAAATGAATCTGGAATTAGATGATAAAAACAAAAAACTATATGGTTCAGAAACCATCACATACTACAATAATTCACCCGAAAATTTAGAATATTTATGGGTGCAATTAGAACAAAATATTGAAAGACCAGATTCTAAAACACCTTTAGTGGACAACGAAACACTTCCTAAAAGTATTACAACGGATGGATTTGCAAAAAAATTCGTTGAAAACCCTTTTCCAGGCGGATTTAATATTGACTATGTAAAAGATGCTAAAGGAAATGCTATGAAATACACAGTGAATCAAACCATGATGCGTATTGATTTAGCAAAACCTTTAAAAAGTGGTGATAAAATTACATTTTCAATTAAATGGTGGTATAATATTGTAAATTATCAAGAGCAAGCAAACAATGGTCGTTCGGGTTATGAGCAATTTAAAGACGGAAATCGCTTGTATGTAATGGCACAGTTTTTTCCAAGAATGGCGGTTTATAATGATGTTGAAGGTTGGCAAAATATGCAGTTTTGGGGAAGAGGTGAGTTTGCTTTAGTTTTTGGAGATTACGAAGTAAATATTACAGTTCCTGCTGACCACGTAATGGAAGCTACAGGAGTATTACAAAATAGAGGTGAAGTGTTTACACCTGCACAAGTAAAACGTTGGGAATTAGCCGAAAAAACATTTGATAAGCCAGTTGTTATTGTAACACAAGAAGAAGCAACTGCAAAAGAAAGCAGTTTTTCTGACCAAAAGAAAACATGGAAGTTCAAAGCACAAAATGTACGTGATTTTGGTTTTTCAACTTCAAGAAAATTTATAATTGATGCAATGGCTGTTGATTTACCAACAAATAAACCATTGGCTATTTCTATTTATCCTAAAGAAGCTAATCCACTTTGGGGAGATTTATCAACAAAAGCAGTTGCTCACACCTTAAAAACATATTCACATTATACATTTGATTATCCATATCCAAAAGCTGTTTCAGTTTCTGCAGAAGACCAAGGAATGGAATATCCAATGATTTGCTGGAACTATGGTCGTCCTGATGAAACAGGATTTGTAAGCGATAGAATTAAATACGGAATGTTAGGCGTAATTATCCACGAAGTTGGACATAATTTCTTTCCAATGATTGTAAATTCAGACGAAAGACAATGGACTTGGATGGACGAAGGATTAAATACCTTTTTAGAATATTTAACCGAAACTACATTTGATCCAAATTTTCCTGCAACACGCGGACCAGCAAAAAATATTGTGCCTTATATGAAAGGAAATCAACAATATTTAGAACCAATTATGTCGAATTCTGAAAATATTTACAATTTTGGTGCAAACGCTTATGGAAAACCAGCTACAGGATTAAATATTTTAAGAGAAACTATTATGGGTCATGAACTGTTTGATCATGCTTTCAAAACCTATGCAAACCGTTGGAAATTTAAACATCCTACACCAGAAGATTTCTTTAGAACAATGGAAGATGCATCTGCAGTAGATTTAGATTGGTTTTGGAGAGGTTGGTTTTATTCAACAGACGTTACTGATATTGCAGTGAAAGATGTAAAACAATATTATGTTATTGAGCAAGATCCAAAAGAAGCAAAAGCACAATTCAATAGAAGAGGAAGAAAAATTGGTGATGAAAATCAACCGATGTTGAAAATGGTTTTAGAAGGTTCAACAGAGTTTAAACCAGAATTGAAAAATGGTTTTGATTATTCTAAAGTTCAAGCATTAAATGATTATTTGAATAAAAATTATACCGCGGAAGAAATCAGTAAATTAAGTACGCCTAAGTTTTTCTACGAAGTAGAATTTGCAAAACCAGGAGGATTGATTATGCCAATTATTGTAGAACTTCAGTTTGAGGACGGAACTTCAGAAATACAAACGTTTCCAGCTCAAATTTGGAGAAGAAATAATGAAACTGCAAAACGAGTTTTTGCTACCGAAAAGAAAGTAGTAAAAATTCAACTGGATCCAAAATTAGAAACAGCTGATGTAGATGTTACTAACAATTTTTGGCCAAACGGAACGGTGGAATCAAAATTTGATTCATTAGAGAAAAAATAAGAATTAAGACTATCTTCGGATAGTCTTTTTTTTTGATTACTTTAAGATAAATAGGTTTAAAAACTTTGTAACTTTGCGAAGTTAACTTTCAAAATTAGATTATGTTTGGAATTGGTGGCGGTGAATTATTTTTCATCATTTTAGTCGTATTAATGTTATTTGGGTCTGATAAGATTCCTGATATTGCTCGTGCTCTAGGAAAAGGTATGGCGCAATTAAAAAACGCTACCAACGAAATCAAGAATGAAATACATAACGGTGCAAAAGACAGCGGTTTGGATATGAATACCTTAACGGGTGGTATTTCAGATGAAATTAATAAAGCCAAAGAAGGTATTAATAAAATGGTAAATCCCATTGAAAATATTGATTTAGGCATCGAAAATCCGATAGAAAAAGTACAAGAAGATATTGAAACTATTACTGGACCTATTAAAAGACAATTGTAATTTTGGAACAACTGATTAATTTAGATAAAGAATTATTTGTTTTTTTAAACAATTTAGGCAGCGAACCTTTTGATGCTTTTTGGAAAATTATCACCAAGCAAATTTATTGGACACCTTTTTTTTTAGCCGTTTTTTATTTGCTACAGCGAAAAGTAGGTTGGAAGAATTTAGGTGTTATTATTCTTTTTTTAGCCGTTTTAATCACATTTACCGACCAAATAACAAATGTATTCAAAAATACTTTTGAACGTTTAAGACCTTGTAATGTTCCTGAATTTGATGGTGTAATAAGAGAAGTTATCACCCGAAAATCATTCAGTTTTTTCTCTGGTCATGCTGCCAATTCAATGGCTTCCACCATGTTTGTTTTCTTGGTAATTAGAAAATTTTATAAGCACACTTTTTTGTTATTCTTGTTTCCACTCATATTTGCATATAGTAGAATTTACCTTGGATTGCACTTTCCAGGTGATATTTTAGCTGGGTATTTGTTTGGAGGGAGTTCTGGTTTTGTTTTTTATAAAATTTATAACCATTATTCCAATAAATATAATTGGTTATCCAAAAACTGAACACTGCGACTGAACACTACAAAACCCTACTAACCGTCAAGCCATCACGAATAGGTAACAAAACAGTTTCAACTCTTGGGTCTTCTTTTAAAAGCTTATTGTATTCTAATAAAACCTGCGTACTCATGTCGTTTGCTTTCACTTCTTCCAATACTTTTCCACTCCACAACACATTATCGGATAAAATAATGCCGCCTTTGTTCATCATCGGAACAATCAAATGAAAATAATTCACATAATTTTCTTTATCGGCATCAATAAAAACCAAATCAAATTTTTTGTTTAATGTTGGAATAATTTCAATGGCATCTCCTAAATGTTGGATAATTTGTGTACTCCATGGCGAAGCATCAAAATATTTTTTTTGGAAATCAACTAATTCTTCTTCGATATCAATAGTGTCTAAAGTGCCGTTTTCAGGCAAACCTTCTGCCAAACACAAAGCTGCATAACCCGTATATGTACCAATTTCAAGAATATGTATTGGACGAATAATTTTAGATAACATACTCAAAACTCTACCTTGAAAATGACCGCTTAACATTCTTGGTTGAAGAATTTTCTGATGCGTTTCTTTATTAAGTTTTGCTAATAATTCAGGTTCATTTTCTGAATGATTGGCTACGTAATCTTCTAAATCTTCTGATATAAAATGCATGATGAAATCAAATTTCGACAAAAATACGAATTAACAATTAAACGAATTAACATTTTAACCTAACTTTGCACCATGCAAATCGAGAAAAAAGACATACGAGCACTTACAAAAGAACAATTGCGTAACTTTTTTGTTTCAAACGGAGACAAAGCCTTTCGTGGTAACCAAGTTTACGAATGGTTATGGCAAAAACGGGCGCATACTTTTGAGGACATGACCAATGTGTCTAAGGAAACACGTTCAATGTTAGAAGCTAACTTTGTAATCAATCACATTAAAGTTGATACGTTACAACGTAGCGAAGACGGAACCGTTAAAAACGCCGTTCGTTTGCATGATGATTTAATTGTAGAATCGGTTTTAATTCCTACTGAAACCCGAACTACTGCCTGTGTTTCTTCGCAAGTAGGTTGCAGTTTAGATTGTAATTTTTGTGCTACTGCTCGTTTAAAACGCATGCGAAATTTAGAACCAGGTGAAATTTACGACCAAGTTGCTGCTATTGATAACGAAAGTCGTTTGTATTATGACCGCCCACTGTCAAATATTGTTTTTATGGGAATGGGTGAGCCGTTGATGAATTATCCAAACGTAATGAAAGCTATCGATATGATTACGTCTCCCGAAGGTTTAGGGATGTCGCCAAAACGCATCACAGTTTCAACTTCTGGAATTCCGAAAATGATTAAAAAAATGGCCGATGATGACGTAAAATTCAAATTAGCGGTTTCATTACATTCAGCGGTTGAAGAAATTCGAAATGAAATCATGCCTTTTACCAAGAATTTTCCATTGACCGATTTGCGTGAGAGTTTAGAATATTGGTACCGAAAAACCAAGAGCAAAATCACTTACGAATATGTGGTTTGGAAAGGAATCAATGACGATAAAAAGTCGATTGATGCTTTGGTTAAATTCTGTAAATATGTACCCTGTAAAGTCAATCTTATTGAATATAATCCTATTGACGACGGAATGTTTCAACAAGCATCAGAAGACGCCACAAACGCTTATATTACTGCTTTAGCAAAAAGTAATATTGTTGCAAAAGTGAGAAGAAGTCGTGGTAAAGATATTGATGCAGCTTGTGGTCAATTGGCGAATAAATCGTAATCTAAGATTTATCATTCTGAACTCGTTTTGGAATCAGTTTTCAGAATTTTCAAAATTTAAACTTTTGATAAACTTTTGACTAACGAGATTGTTTTCATTACTTTTGCTATATAAATGAAAATAACCGAACAAATAAAGCTGCCTATCGCAAATGAAATGGAACTTTTTGAAGAAAAGTTTCGCGATTCCATGTCTTCAAAAGTGGCTTTATTAAATAGAATAACCCATTATATCGTTAACCGAAAGGGAAAACAAATGCGTCCTATGTTTGTTTTTTTAACGGCTAAAATGGTTTCTGGTGGAACAATTAATGAGCGATCTTATCGCGGTGCTTCGGTTATTGAATTGATTCATACAGCAACCTTAGTTCATGATGATGTGGTTGATGATAGCAACAAACGTCGTGGATTTTTTTCTTTAAACGCACTTTGGAAAAACAAAATCGCAGTTTTAGTGGGTGATTATTTGTTGTCAAAAGGATTATTGCTTTCGATTGATAATAATGATTTCGATTTATTAAAAATTATTTCAGTTGCAGTGCGCGAAATGAGTGAAGGTGAATTACTTCAAATCGAAAAAGCGCGCAGATTAGATATCACCGAAGATATTTATTATGAAATAATCCGACAAAAAACAGCTACGTTAATTGCGGCTTGTTGTTCGCTTGGAGCTTGTTCAGTTGCTCCCGAAAATAAGGATGTGGTGGAAAAAATGCGCAAATTTGGAGAGCTAATTGGAATGGCATTTCAAATCAAAGACGATTTATTTGATTACACTGATGATGCTATTGGGAAACCAACCGGGATTGACATCAAGGAACAAAAAATGACTTTACCATTAATATACGCGTTGAATAATTGTTCTTCTAAAGAAAAAAGCTGGGTAATCAATTCGATTAAAAACCACAATAAAGATAAAAAACGTGTTAAAGAAGTGATTCAATTTGTAAAAGACAAAAATGGGTTAACGTATGCTGAAGCAAAAATGGTGCAATTTCAGCAAGAAGCACTTTTATTGTTGCATGATTTTCCAGCTTCTGCTTACAAAGACTCCCTTGTGTTAATGGTGAATTACGTTATTGAACGCAAAAAGTAAAGTTTCCTTTAATGGAAACTTTACGAGTTGTTTTTTTCAAGTTTATTGTTTTTTTCAGGCTTATTTTTATCCTTCGATTTAAAGAAATTTATTATCCAAAAATTTACATCATAAGCTGTAGGTTCAAAACCTTTGTGTTTAATAAATCCGTTGTAATAGTTTAAAAAGTCTTTTAATGATGAATCCATGTTTGTTTTTGAGAGTTTGTTTTTGTAGTTAATTTTGTTTGTATGGTATTGTAACTGTAACAGTTGTGATTTCATTTACTTTACTTGAAATAGAAATGGTTCCATTTAATAATTCGGTAAATTGTTTAGCGATAATTAATCCTAAACCAGAACCTTTAATGGTTGATGTATTACTTCCTCTGTAAAAAGATTGAAAAAGATGTTTGTTCTCTAGTTCAGGAATTCCGATACCAAAATCAATAATTTCAATTTTAAATTTATCTTTTAAGTAATTTATTCTGATCATTGGATTTGAACTTCCTACCGAATATTTAAAAGCATTAGAAATTAAATTGTTTAGAATATGAGTTAATAAACTTTCGTCAGACTGAATATTATTTTCATACTCGCTTTTATCGACAATTATTTTTCTGCCATCTTTTTCGTTATTAAAATAGGTTTCAATAAGGTTGTCTATAAAATCGTTTAAATTAAATTCTTTTAATTCTACTTTAAGATTTTTAGATTCGTATGCTCCAAAAACCAAGATGTTATTCATTAGCTCGGTCATTCGATTTACTTCATTTGTGATTCTGCCAGAAATGCGTTCTATTTCTTCTTTTTGAATCACATTTAGTAAGTCAATTTTGTAATTTAATAATTCAACATTTGAATAAATTACAGACAATGGTGTTCTAAATTGATGCGAAGCCATTGTGACAAAGCCCGATTTTAATTCGCTTAATTCTTTTTCCTTTTTTAAGGCTTGTTGTATATTTTCCTTGTCTTTTATTCTTTTAGTAATATCTCTACTTGATGTTTGTATACCAACAACATTATTTTTATTGTCTAAAATGGTTTTTGAATATGTTTCTAGCCAAATATATTTGCCACTTTTCTTTTTAAATCTAAATGTTATAATTTCATTTTTATTATCGAGAATATTCAGGTGTTGTTTTTGTACTTTGTCTACATCATTTGGATGAAAAAAATCATACGGGTTTTTTTGCAACAATTCTTCTGGTGTATATCCAGTTATTTTTTCAGCGGTATTTGATACGTAGGTTATGGTTCCATCGTTTAAATGTTGCATAATAAAATCCGACGTATTGTTAGCAATAAATCGATATTTTTGTTCAGATATTTCGAGCTGATTTTTGAAATTTACAGTGTCATTGATGTCTGTAATACTACCAATGATAATTTTTTCGTTAGTACTAACATTAAAATCAATACTTAATAAAAGTAAGCCCCAGATTTTTTCGTTGTTTTTTTTAATCAGTTGAACTTCAAAACTTTTTGGTTTTTTTGAGTTAACAATTAATTCCTTCGCTTTTATAGTATTGAAGTATTTAAGATAACTAAAAATGCTTGTTCCAATACAGTTTTTAATCTTGTGACCTGTAATTTCTTCCCATTGATTATTTAAAAAAATTAAATTACCATTTAGGTCTGTTTTGAATATAATTTCGGCCAAATTATTTACCAAATGATCATATTCGTTTCGTTGGTTTGCAAGTGCTGTTTCTTTGTTTTTAATTTCACTAATGTCAATATGTGTTCCAATGATTTTTTCTGGTATCCCAAAATCATTTTCAATTAAAATTCCAGAATATTTAACCCATAAATAGTTGCCCAGCTTATGTTTTAGTCTTACAATACCTTCGTACTTATCTGATTTTTTATTGATGTAATTTTCAACTTTATTTTTGATTTCATCAAAATCATCAGGATGAATTATCGACTCCCAAGTCTCAAATTTATGTTCAAGTTCATCATCTCCATAGCCCAACATTCCAAACCAATTATATGAAAATTTAACTTCATTAGTAATAAAGTTCCATTCCCATTTTGCTTGATTAGAACTTTTCATATAAAAGTCTAATTCGTTTAAAGTGTTTTCTAAGTCAAGTCTTACTTTGTTTTGATTAAGCCTCAAACCAATATTGTGAGCTACCGTGTGCAAAGCGTTCACTTCTTCGTTTAGCCAGTTTCTTTCATTTTCACAATCATCAAATCCAATCCATCCCCAAAATTTATTATCAGAAAAAATAGGTGTAAATAAATAAGCTTTGATGTCTTGCATCTCCATTATTTCTTTGAAGAACTCGTTTGTGCTTTCTTTTACAAGTCCATATAATGGTAAGTTGTTGGATAAAGGTTCATAAAGACCTGGAAAGGCTTCATAAGTATGTCCGTTTAAATCAGGACTTCCAATAAAAGGAATAGCACCTATTTTGCACCATTCATATTCGTAATTTAAAATCGTAATTCCATCATTAGTTACTTCATTTTTGAAGATGTAACAACGGTCAATCATTATGTTACTTCCTAATGCCGTAATACAGTTTTGTAAGGCGTTGTGGATGTTTGCTTCTTTAAGAAGATGATTGTTTGCTTCTGATATAGCTTTTAAAAGGTGATTCATTTTTAAATAGTGTAGGGATTATTTTTTTCGAGTAAAAATTGCTTTCTAATTGACTAAATAAATCATAATCTTTAGATAAAATTTTAAATTCATTTATTTGGCTATTTGTCGAAAATTTTATGAAGTAATCATATTGATTAAAAAACAAAAAGCTTACTAAATATAATATTGAATGTAAAAATAAAATAGGCCAACTAAATTCTACTAAATAAAAACAAATAAATGTAATATTTAATATAAAAATAAAATTTAAGTATGATTTTTTCTCTTTTCTAAGTATCTTTAAAGAATCAATATTTTCAATATTGTAGTTGTTGATGAAACTGTTGTAATCAATCGAGTCATGACAAGAATGACATGCTAGAGTGTCTTCGTATTTTTGAAATGGTTCGAGTGTAAAGTTCATCGTTTTTATTTTTACAAATCTATTTTTTTTAAAAATAACAGACAGTGTATTTACTTATGATTTAAATTTATTTATAGATAGTTTAAAAAAATATGAATTAATTTTACTACATGAAAAAAAATAAGTCAGAATTACTTTTAGTAGAAGATGATGTTTCTTTGGGACAAACAATTTCTGAGTTGTTAATAGTTAATAACTACAATGTTAAGTGGTGTCAAAACGGTTTAGAAGCTTTTCAATACCTAGAAAATAATGCGCCAGATTTAATTGTTTGTGATTTAATGATGCCTGTAATGTCTGGAGAAGAACTATTTTTAAAAATTAGAAATTTTAGAAAGTTTGATCAAATTCCATTCATAATTATAACAGCAGATATGACTTTTGAAAGCAAAATCAAGCAACTGCAAAATGGAGTAAACGACTTTATTAATAAGCCTTTTAAAATTCAAGAATTAGTTTTGAAAATTAAAAATTTTCTTTACTATAAAGAAAATGTCATAAAACAAGCTCAAAATCCGATTTCTAAAATTCAAGTAAAATCAAGAAAAAATGATTTTTTTGAAAAAATTGATGAAATTATAATTAGAAATATTAAAACAGATATTACTATTGAAAAACTTTCAAAGGAAATTTTTGTTAGTAAATCTACGTTAGATAAAAAAATCAGAAAGTTTAAAGAGGTTAATGTTTCTACTTACATTAGAGAAATAAGACTCAACTATGCTATCAGTTTAATTGAGGCTGGAGAAGTTAATGTAGATACTTTAGCTAACGAAAGCGGCTTTAATTCAACCTCTTATTTTTCTATTTGCTTTAAAAATTACACGGGTCTTTCTCCAAAAAAATACATAAAACAAAAAATACAAGGAAAATAATTCAATATTTTTTCTTGTTCCATGCAACCTTTTTTTTTACTTTCTCGTCTATGTAAATAGAAGCATGATTTTAAATTCAGAATTCTAAATTCGAAAATGAAAGTAATTCAATTACATCAAGAAGAAAAACAACTTATAGTGTTGGCTGTCGAAAATAATCGGCAAGCCCAACAGCAAATTTATGCCAAGTTTTCTTCAAAAATGTTGAGCGTGTGTCGTCAATATATAAAAGACATTCATCACGCAGAAGATGTAATGATTACCGGTTTTATGAAAGTATTTACCCATTTGAAAAATTTTGAGCACAAGGGTAGTTTTGAAGGTTGGATTCGTAGAATCATGATTTATGAATGTATTGATTTTATTAGGGTTAAAAAGAATACTTTCAATCATCAAGATATAGAAGACATCACCATAAGCGAAAATGAATCGGTATATGAAATGGAGAACTTTTCGGTAGATGATATACAAAATATGATCGATAATTTACCAGATGGTTACAAAATGGTGTTCAACTTATATGCAATTGAAGGTTATAAACATCAAGAAATAGCAGAAATGCTCAAAATAAGTGAAGGCACATCAAAATCGCAATTATCTCACGCTCGAAAGTTATTGCAACAACAAATTACCGACTTAAAAAACAAATTAAATGGCACCAAATAAATTAGATAATCAAATAAGAGAAAAGCTAAATGCAAGAGACATTCAGCCTTCTGCTCCAGCCTGGGATCGATTAGATGCTATGCTTGCTGTTTCGGAAGAAAAAAAATCAAAGAAAGGTTATGGTTGGTTTTTTGTTGCCGCTTCTACGCTACTTTTTTTTGGATTGGGGTTTTTCCTTTTCAATACAAACGAAACACCAAAAATTGATAATTCAAACCCAATTGTAACTACTAACAACAACGAAATTGATTCAGTTCAAATAAATAAAATAGATGAATTTTTAGTTAAAACAGAGCAATCTGTTTTGGTTCAGAATGCAGTGAATTATTCAAAAACTTCAACAAATAAAAACTCAAAAGAGACAAATAAATTGACAAATGAGGAGAATTTAACTAAAGATCATTCATCACCCATCATCCATCATTCATCA
The DNA here is from genome assembly GCF_025947285.1 of Flavobacterium sp. N2820. Lineage (NCBI taxonomy): Bacteria > Pseudomonadati > Bacteroidota > Flavobacteriia > Flavobacteriales > Flavobacteriaceae > Flavobacterium > Flavobacterium sp. N2820. The sequence continues at coordinate 2,831,700 of NZ_CP110008.1, forward strand.
CCAAACACATACAAATACGTTTCTCCAGATGAATTGTTAGCCGAAGCACAAACAGGAGAAAAAGTAATTACTTCGGATAAAAAAATAATTCCCAAAGTTAAGATGAAAGTTGATGCTAATTCCTTACTAACGACTGTTGAAAAAGAATTAGACGATAATCACAGAGAAACAACTTTAGATAAATTAAATAGAAAATTTCAAGATGCAAAATCGGCATTAGCCAACAGAAATTACGAATAAATTAAAAATCATCATTAATCAAAAATCGAACAGTTATGTACAAAATTATTCTTTACACCGTTATTATCGTTTTTAGTGTACTCACAAAGGCAGTTGCACAAGAAAAAACATTTGAACAGCAAGCAAAAAGTATTGCTGTAACTATTGAAATGATTACCACTGAAGAAAAAAATGCTTTGAAAAAAGAAGTTGAAGCGATTGATTCTCAGGTAAAGGAAGGTAAAATTACACCTGAAAAAGCACAAGAATTAAAAACTAAAATTGCGCAAGAACGTGCCAATAACATTGAAACTAAAGTAGCAATTGAAGAAGCAAAATTAGCACAATTGGTACAAGATAAAGTAGACGGAAAAATTGTAGATATCAGTGAAGAATCGACAAGAGGTGGAACTACAATTATTTTAGGAAGTAATTCTAAAGATTCAATCGGTAAAAATAAAACCGAAATTAACTTTGGTTCAATGAAAATCTACAAGGGAGAGAAAGACAAAGCAGAAAGAAGATCAAAAAGAACTACTTCTCAATTTGTTTTCGCATTTGGTTTAAATAATGTGGTTACAGATGGCGAAAATTTTGAAGACTCAGATTACAGAGTTTGGGGTTCGCATTTTTATGAGTGGGGAATTACATACAACTCACGAATTTTTAAAAACAACAACTTGCTACACGCCAAATACGGACTTTCATTAATGTATAACAATCTTCGTCCAACCGATAATCGCTATTTTGTAAAAAATGGAAATCAAACAGATTTGGTTACTTCAAGTGTAAATTTAGATGAATCGCGTTTTAGAAATGTGTATTTGATAGCTCCATTACATCTAGAATTTGATTTTACGCCTAAAAAACTATCTGCTGATGGAAGCAAAACATATTTTAGAACGCATCAATCTGTTCGTTTAGGAATTGGTGGTTATGGAGGTGTTCGCATCAAATCAAAACAAATTTTAAAATACGAAGCAGATGACATTAAAGTAAAAGAAAAACAAAAAGGAGATTTCAATGTTTCTGATTTTACTTATGGTTTAAGTGCTTATGTAGGGTATGGTCAAACCAGCTTATATGTTAAATATGATTTAAATCCAATGTTCAAGAACAATAATATAGATCAAAATAACGTTTCATTAGGATTACGCTTTGATTTTAATTAAATTTAGGGTTAGGTTAAGTTCTCTGTTTGAAAAAGCACTTCAGTTATATGGAGTGCTTTTTTTGTTTTTGAGTGTTTTTTATGGATTAACTTTGTAACTTTGAATTCGATTTTCTAATAGCTGAAAATCTAAATAGCTGAAAATCTAAATTTGATATCAAAAGACACCATAGAAAAAGTTTTTGAAACCGCCCGAGTTGAGGAGGTTATTGGTGATTTTGTACAACTCAAACGTGCAGGAAGTAATTTGAAAGGATTAAGTCCGTTTGTAAATGAGAAATCGCCTTCGTTTATGGTTTCTCCTGTAAAACAAATTTGGAAAGATTTTTCTTCTGGAAAAGGAGGAAATGCAGTGACTTTCTTAATGGAACACGAACATTTTACGTATCCAGAAGCAATCAAATATTTAGCTGTAAAATATAATATTGAAATTGAAGAAACCGTTCAGTCTGATGAAGATGTAGCGCAAGCTAATGAAAAGGAGAGCATGTATTTGGTTTCTGAATTCGCACAAAAGTATTTTCATCACACTTTATTAGAAACCGAAGAAGGTAAAGCTATTGGATTATCCTATTTTAAAGAACGAGGGTTTACTTCTGATACAATTAAGAAATTCGGTTTAGGATATTCGCCAGAAACTTGGGATGCTTTTACAAAAGAAGCGCTTGGAAAAGGCTATAAATTAGACTATTTAGACAAAACCGGACTTTCTATTGTGAAAGAAGACAAGCAATTTGACCGTTTTAAAGGTCGAGTAATGTTTCCGATTCAAAGTATGAGTGGGCGTGTTTTGGGTTTTGGAGGTCGTATTTTGACCAATGATAAAAAAGCAGCAAAATACCTGAATTCACCAGAGAGTGATATATACCACAAGAGTAAAGTTTTATACGGAATTTTTCATGCAAAGCAATCCATTGCAAAATTGAATAATTGTTTTTTGGTGGAAGGATATACCGATGTAATTCAAATGCACCAAGCGGGAATTGAAAACGTAGTGGCTTCTTCAGGCACAGCTTTAACGCCTGATCAAATTCGTTTAATCAATCGCTTAACACCTAATATTACTGTGCTTTTTGATGGAGATGCAGCTGGACTTCGCGCTTCCATTCGTGGAATTGATTTGATTTTGGAAGCAGGAATGAATGTAAAAGTATGTACGTTTCCTGATGGCGATGATCCAGATAGTTTTGCACGAAAAACATCGTATGAAGATTTGTTGTTGTATTTTGAAGAAAATGCTAAAGATTTTATTCAGTTCAAGGCGTCCTTATTGATGCAAGAGGCAAAGAATGATCCGATTAAAAAAGCAGATTTAATTCGTGATATGGTCGTGAGTATCTCTAAAATTCCTGACCGAATTAAACGGGAAGTATATATTAAGGAATGTTCTAGAATTATGGATATTTCTGAGGATGTACTTTTTAATACATTGGCTCAATTAGTTAAAAAAGATTTATCGGAAGCTAATAAACAATATAAAGAAGAGCAAAAAGCATTTGAAGTTGTTAAAAATGATATTACTCAGTCTACTTCTAAAGTTGACATACAATATGAATTAGAACATAAAATTATTCAAATTTTATTGTTATATGGAGATAAAGAAGTTGAATTTGAAGATACTATTTTAGCTCAAAATGAAGAAGGCGAATTAGCTGAGGTAAAAGAGAAAAAAAATTACAAAGTATATCAACGCATTTATTTGAGTTTGCAAGAGGATGAAGTTGAATTGGCGAACCCTGTTTTTAAAGCGATATATAATCACCTAATTGCCTATTATAACGAAAACGAAGTTTATGAATTAGATAAGTATTTAATGCATCTTCCAGAAGAATTAGCGCAAGAAGTTACCACTGTTTTGATGAATGAAGAGCGTGAAGTTTTGCACAATTGGGAAGTGCAACAAATTTATGTAAAGCAAAAAGAAGCTACTATAAGTCAGTATGTAACCGAAACGATTATTACACTTCGGTGGTATTTGGTAAACAATATTATCGATGAATTAAAAAATAATTTATCTACTGATGAAGAACCTGATAATAGAGAAACTTTAGAAATGGTTATGGCATATTTGGGCTTGACCCATATTTTTTCTAATAGTTTAGGGAGGGTTTTGTCAAGATACAATTAAATCACATCTAAGTCTTTTGCTTTTTTCAATAAATCTACCAAGTTGGTAACATTTAATTTGGCTAAAAGTCTTAATTTATACGTGCTGATTGTTTTTTCATCTAAACCTAATATCTGAGCAATTTCCTTATTCTTTTTTCCGTCATTTAAATAGCGAAGCACCTCAATTTCTCTAGTAGATAATTTTTTAAATAATCGATCTGCTTTTTTTCCTTTGTTTAAAAGAGCAATGTTTTTTTTGATTGATTCACTCAAAACTACTGTGCCTTCAACAACTTTTATTAGGATGCTTTCTAGTTCTTTTAACTCGGCTTTTTTGGAAACATATGCAGAAACACCAGCTTTAATTGCAATAGGTGCATACATTTGTTCCGAAACTGAGGTATACAGAATAATTTTTGTTTCAGGAAAGTCTTTCAATAAACTCTTAATATCTCGAATACTTGATAAGCCATCAAGTTCAATTTCAAGAATTAAAACATCTATTTTTTTTGCATTTAATTCACGCAAAAGCGACTCTAAGTTATTAGATTTTGCGACAATTTCGATTTTTGAATTTCCTTGAAAATAGGATTGAATTCCACTGGTTACAATTGGAAAACTATCTGCGATACATACTCTTGTCATAATTGAAAAAATTATATGAAATAAATATAAATTATTCAAAGTTAATCAAAAAAAAGAAGTAAATTATTAATTATTTAATATATTTCTTTAGATTATAAGGAATTTCGCACACAGGAATTGGGTTCATTTTGTGTTGATTTATAGTATTTAATCGTTTGTAAATTGAAAAAACAATTGCTTCTCTTCCAGAAAAATCTTCTGCTTTTTTGCCTTTTTCCATTTGTAACATAGCCCATTCCAACTCATCATAATTAGCACCTATTTGATCTTCATCGCTTCTGTCATCGCCAAATAAACCGTCGGTAGGTTTTGCTTTTAAAATACTTTCAGGAACTTTTAAAAAAGTGGCTAGTTCTCGCACTTCACTTTTCATTAAATCAGCTATTGGACTAATATCTACGCCACCGTCGCCATATTTTGTAAAAAATCCTACACCAAAATCTTCTACTTTATTTCCGGTTCCTGCAACTAAAAATCCGTGTAGCCCTGCAAAATAATATAAAGTTGTCATCCGTAAACGCGCACGTGTATTGGCTAAAGATAAATTTAAAACGGCTTCGTTTTCTGAAGATGGAACTTGATTTTTAAACGTTTCAAAAATTGGAGTCAAATCCGCTCTTTCGTTAAAAACATTCGGAAAACGATTTTTTAACTGGTCAATATGTTCGTTAGCTCTATTTACATGACTAGGCGCTTGATGAATTGGCATCTCCACACATAATGTAGGTAAACCTGTTTGCGCGCAAAGTGTTGAGGTTAGTGCGCTATCAATTCCGCCTGAAATTCCCACAACAAAACCCTTTACTTTTGCGTTAGTAGCATAGTCAAGTAACCATTTTACAATATGTTGATTTATTTTTTCGGACTGAAATGTAGAAGAATTTGTCATTTTTTTATGAAAATTTATGAGTCGATAACTGTATATTTGCAACCAATTTTATTTTGATAAAAATATAAAAAATACCTCAAATGAAGCAATTTTTAACCATACTTATTGCAGTTTCTTTGTTTTCATGTAAAGATGAAAGTAAAGTAGAAGAAGCAGTAGCGCAAATTCCTGTAGAATTTAAAGTTGAACGCTTTGATCAAGTTTTTTGGACTTCAAAACCTGAAGATTTGCAAAAGGTAAAAGCGCAATATCCCTATTTTTTTCCTGCTAATATTCCAGATTCAACATTAATCAATAAATTAAAAAATCCTTTATTGAAAGAACTTTATAAAGAAGTTCAAATGAAATATCCAAACCTAGGGAAAATTGAAAATGATATGGAAAAATTGTTTGCACATGTGCAATATTATTTTCCAAAATACAAAACGCCTCGTGTAATAACCTTAATTAATGAAGTAGATACAGATGGACGAGTTTTTTATGTAGATACATTGGCTTTGGTTTCGCTAGATTGTTATTTAGGGAAAGACCATCGTTTTTATGTTGATTTTCCTGAATTTAAGAAGTTTGAATTCGAAGAAAATCAGATTTTACCCAATTTAGTTTCTAGTTTTTGTTATGGAAAAATTGCAACTCCAACTGATCGAACATTACTTTCTGCAATGATTTACTACGGTAAAGAATTGTACATGAAAGATAAATTAATCCCAGAATATTCTGATGCAGATAAAATGGGATACACCGATTTGCAACTGAAATTTTGTCAAGAAAACGAATATTATATGTGGAGTAATTTAGTGGAAAATAAATTATTATACGATTCCAATCCAAAAAACGAACAACGTTTTATAAATCCGGCTCCATTTTCAAAATTTTATTTAGAAATTGATAATCAAATTCCAGGAAGAGTTGGACAATGGCTTGGTTGGCAAATCGTTAGAAGTTATATGGAAAACAATGAAGACGTTACTTTACAAGAATTATTAGAAATGGATGCAAAAACCATCTTCGAAAATTCAAAATACAAACCAAAAAAACAATAACACAAAAATGAAATCATCAGATATAAAAATTACAGTAGGTTTAGACGAAAACAATGTCCCAGATAAATTATTGTGGACGGCACAAGACGGTGGAATTGAGCAAGAAGAAGCGAAAGCTTTATTGTTATCAGTTTGGGATAGCAAAGCCAAAGAAACACTTCGTATCGATTTATGGACAAAGGATATGCCAGTAGATGAAATGAAGCAGTTTTTTCATCAAACATTAGTTGCAATGGCAGATACGTTTCAAAGGGCTACAGCCGATGAAAAAATGTCGGATACCATGCGCGATTTCTGTGATTACTTTGCCGAAAAAATGGAACTAAAAGCAGAATAACAAAAAAGCCACTAACGTTTAATTAGTGGCTTTTTTATTTGTTTTCTGTTTTTAAGCAAATCCATCATTCTTAAAAATATCTTCATTAATTTGATTGATGTATTCTAAAATCCCTTCTCTTCCAATGGCTTCTAATGAGGAAGTTACAAAATAAGGAGGCATCTCGGCCCAATCGCCAGCGAGTAGCTGCTTTTTATAAGCTTCGACATGGTTATTGACTTTGTTTTTTCCTAATTTATCTGATTTGGTAAAAATAATTGCAAACGGAATTTCGCTTTCGCCTAAATATTCCATGAATTCCAAATCAATTTTTTGAGCTTCTAATCGGATGTCAATCAAAACAAAGGCACAAACCAATTGTTCTCTTTGCTCAAAATAATCCATAATAAATTGTTGAAAAACCGCTTTGGTTTTCTTAGAAACTCGCGCATAACCATAACCTGGTAAATCCACTAAAAACCAATTGCTATTGATTTTAAAGTGATTGATTAACTGAGTTTTCCCTGGTTTTGATGACGTTTTTGCCAAATTTTTATGATTCGTCAACATGTTAATCAAAGATGATTTTCCCACATTGGAACGACCAATAAAAGCGTATTCAGGTAAACGTTCTTTTGGACATTTATCTACTTCTGAATTGCTAATTACGAATTCGGCGGTATTAATTTTCATAGGCTATAAAATAAAATTCCCCAAAAAGGGGAACTATTATAAATTCTTCTTTTGTAACCAATCAAACAGAATTTGATTGAATGCTTCTGGATGCTCCATCATGGCAGCGTGCCCACATTTGTCAATCCAAAATAACTCTGAATTTGGTAATAATTTATCAAATTCTTCGGCTACATTTGGAGGTGTTACTTTGTCATTTCTACCCCAAATAATACACGTAGGTGTAGTCATTTTTGGTAAATCTTTTGCCATATTATGACGAATAGCACTCTTTGCAATGGTTAAAGTTTTAATCAACTTAATTCTATCGTTAACGGTTGCAAAAACTTCATCAACAATTTCTTTTGTTGCTATTTCTGGATTATAAAAAACGTCTTCGGCTTTCTTTTTAATGTATTCATAATCACCACGTTTTGGATAACTTTCACCCATTCCGCTTTCATATAAACCTGAGCTTCCTGTAATTACTAATGCTTTTACAAGTTCAGGATACATTTTAGTAAAATACAATCCAATGTGTCCGCCTAACGAATTTCCTACAAGAATTACTTGGTCAAATCCTTTATGAGCCACGAAATCTTTGACAAATTTTGAAAAAGCTTTAACATTGGTTTTTAGAATGTTTTGCGTGTAAATCGGTAATTCTGGAATCACCACTTTGTATCCTTTAGGAGGAAAAAAATTAGCCACACCATCAAAATTACTTAGTCCGCCCATTAAACCATGAAGAATGATTATTGGGGTTCCTTCGCCAGCTTCAAAATAGGTGTATTTTTTTTCTTTTCTTAACATAAATTCCACTTAAGGTATTAGTTCTAATGATTGACAAATATACTATTTTATTGAAGAAAGTAAAGAAAAATTTAACAGAGATATTTTTAAACTTTTACAGCTTCTAAAATGTTAGTTATCAACAATTTTCAAGCTTTTTATTCAAGAAATGGCCAATTTTTTTTGGTTTGTTTTTCTAGAACAATTCTTCTAAAATCTTTGTTTTTGCAAATAAACTTTTGTTAAAAGTGGGAATTTTAGTTTTTACATCCAAAAACTTATTAACAAAGTGGTAGTTTGTGGTAGAAAGTGGTAAAATTTTTCTAAATTTGTCCTTATTCTAATCGAAATAAAAAATTGAAAACATTAATCGGAACATACGAATGTAAAGTAGATGCCAAAGGAAGGCTGATGCTGCCTACGTCGCTAAAGAAACAATTGGTTTCTTTGGAGGAAGGTTTCGTGTTAAAGCGTTCCGTTTTTCAACCTTGTTTGGAGTTGTTTCCAATGAGTGAGTGGAATAAAATGATGTTGAAAATCAACAAGCTAAATCGTTTTGTAAAAAAGAACAACGATTTTATTAGAAGATTTACGGCAGGAGTTAAAATGGTAGAGATTGATGCAACAGGAAGACTTTTGATTCCAAAAGATTTAGTGGTTTTTGCTCAAATTGATAAAGATATTGTATTGAATTCAGCAATTAATATCATCGAAATTTGGGATAAAGACAAATATGAAAATGCGATTGAAAACGCTATGGATGATTTCGCAGATTTAGCAGAAGAAGTAATGGGTAATTTAAATGACGACGAAGATGGAATATCATAATCCGGTATTGTTAAAAGAAACGGTTGATGGATTGAATATTCGTCCTGATGGAGTGTATGTGGATGTTACTTTTGGCGGCGGCGGACATTCGAGAGAAATTATGAGTCGTTTGGGTGAAAACGGAAAACTATTCGCTTTTGATCAAGATTTGGATGCTTTGAAAAACGCTATTGACGATGAGCGATTTACTTTAATTAATGAAAATTTTAGATTCATAAAACGATTTTTACGTTTCCACGGAATCAAGCAAGTGGATGGAATTTTAGCTGATTTAGGCGTTTCATCACATCAATTTGATGTCGCTGAAAGAGGTTTTTCAACTCGTTTTGATGCGGAATTGGATATGCGAATGAATCAAAAAGGTGATATCAGTGCCTATCACGTAGTAAATGAATATGATGAGCAAGAAATTTCTCGTGTATTGTTCAATTATGGCGAATTAAAAAATGCTAGAGCGATGGCTAACGTAATTGTTACTGCCAGAAAAGATAAAGAAATTAAGAATTCTGAACAACTAAAACAAATATTGGCTAAGTTTTTACCAGGACACAAAAGCAATAAAATTTTAGCGCAAATCTATCAAGCTATTCGTATTGAAGTGAATCAAGAAATGGAAGTTTTGAAAGAATTTTTAGAGCAATCATTAGAGATTTTGAAGCCTGGTGGAAGATTGAGTGTGATTTCTTACCATTCATTAGAAGATAGATTGGTTAAACGTTTTGTGAAAAACGGCATGTTTGAAGGAGAACCAGAACGTGATTTCTTTGGAAATTTTGAAGTCCCTTTTAAAACCATTGAGAAATTAATAGTTCCATCTGAAGAGGAAATCGCAATCAATAATAGAGCTAGAAGTGCAAAATTAAGAGTAGCAGAAAAGATTTAACGATATGAAAAACGGAGTTTACAGTTTATTAAAAGCCAAATTTCTTATTAGTGATGACGCTCTTAAGAACTGGAAATTTATAGTTTTTTTAGTGATTTTAGGAATGATTATGATTGCTAATAATCACCAATACGATGCTAAAAATTATAGAATTACCGAATTAACTAATCAAGTAAAAGAATTGCGCTCCGAATTTGTTGACCGCCGTTCTGAATTGATGAAGTTAAAAATGGAATCTACGGTGGCAAAAAAAATGGAAGCACGCCAAATTCTACCATCAGAAGTTCCTCCCGTTAAAATAGTAGTTGAAAGTAAAAAAGATAAAAAAAGTTTTTGGGACAAATTGAAAATATGGCAATAGAAGATAAAAAAATATCGTATCGCATGTATTTTGTAGCCTTCATGTTTTTCATGATGGCAGTTTTTGTTTTGATTAAACTAAATAATATTCAATGGGTTGAAGGGAAATATTACCGCAAGTTAGGAAACGAAAGAACGGTTAAAAATTTTCCAATTCCAGCCAATAAAGGAAACGTGTATTCTGCAGACGGTAGCTTGTTAGCAACTTCAATTCCAGAATATGCGATTTATTTTGATGCCGTGGCGCCGTCTGATGAAAATTTCAAAGAAAATGTAGAAGCACTTTCCGATTCATTATCAGTGATGTTTGGAAAATCAGCTGGACATTATCAGGCAAAATTGCAAAAAGCTAGAGCCAATAAAAGTCGCTACGTTTTCTTAGCAAAAAAATTGAGCTATACTGAGCAAATGCGTTTAAAAACATTTCCGTTATTTAATAAAGGGGCTAACAAAGGTGGTTTAATCATCGAACAAAAAATTGTGAGAGAACATCCAATTGGTTTAGTTGCAAAAAGAACCATCGGTTACGAACGTTCAAACGAAGATGGAAAAGGTTTAGAATATGCTTTTCGCGATTATTTGAATGGGAAAAACGGACATCGTATGATGCAAAAAATCGCTAAAAATCAATGGAAACCTATTAGCGACATCAACGAAAAAGAGCCACAAGATGGTTATGATATTATTTCAACAATTGATGTTTACATTCAAGATATTGCACATCATGCCTTATTGAAACAATTAGAATATTATAGCGCAGATCACGGTTGTGTGGTAGTAATGGAAACAAAAACAGGACACATTAAAGCGATTTCAAATTTAGGAAGAGCAGATGATGGTTCGTATTATGAAACACAAAATTATGCTATTGCTGAGTCTCATGAGCCAGGTTCAACGTTCAAATTAGTAGATTTAATTGCTGTTTTAGACGATAAAAAAGCAGATACAAGTACCGTTTATGATTCAAATGGCGGAGAAATTCAATATTATGGACGAAGAGTAAGAGATTCACATAAAGGAGGTTACGGAAAAATTTCGTTAGCAAGAGGTTTTGAAGTGTCATCCAATACCATTTTAGTACAATCGGTTTATGAGAGTTATAAAAATAATCCAAAGCAATTTACTGACAGAATCAACAGCTATGGATTAAATAAACCCTTAGGATTACCAATAAAAGGCGAAGGAATTCCAGTTATTCCTCAACCAGGAACAAATCGTTGGTCTGGTGTAGCATTGCCTTGGATGGCTTTTGGTTATGGATTATCAGTAACACCATTGCAAACATTGACTTTGTATAATGCGGTTGCGAATGATGGAGTGATGGTTAAGCCAATTTTTGTCAGCGAAATTAAAGAATGGAACAAAACCATCAAAAAGTACAATACAGAAGTAATTAATCCAAAAATTTGTTCGCAAGACGCTTTAAATAAAGTGCAAGCAGTTTTGGAAAATGTAGTAAAAAGAGGAACTGGTTCTAAATTGTATTCTAAAGATTTTTCAATGGCAGGAAAAACAGGAACTGCTCAGGTAAATTATAAAGACAAATCAAAATTATATTACGCTTCTTCATTTGTGGGTTATTTTCCTGCAAACGAACCAAAATATTCATGCATTGTGGTAGTACATAAACCAAATGTCGCTGCGGGATATTATGGTGCGGATGTTGCTGGACCCGTTTTTAAAAGAATTGCTCAAAAAATATTCACCGATTCACCATCAACTAATCATGTAAAAAATATTGATGCCAAAGTAGTTTCGCAAGAGTCGGATTATTCAAACTATTATAAAAAAGTTGAAAAAGAGGAACGAATTGTTCCAAATGTAAAAGGAATGAGCGGAATGGACGCTGTTGCATTATTAGAAAACTTAGGATTAAAAGTAAAAGTTATTGGTGCTGGAAAAGTGAAAAAACAATCTCTTACATCTGGACAAGCTTTTAACAAAAATCAAACAATCATAATCGAATTATCGTGAAGCAATTAAAAGACATATTATATAAAGTAGGAATTGAAGCAGTTCATGGCGCTACAGATATTACTATTTCAAAAATTGAATTTGATTCGAGAAAAATTGAATTGAACGATGTTTTTGTGGCAATCAGAGGAACACTTTCTGATGGTCATGATTATATTGAAAAAGCTTTAAGTTTAGGTGCTGTTGCTATAATTTGTGAAGAATTTCCTAGTGTAATTGTAAACGGCGTTACTTACATCAAAGTAAAAGATTCTAACGAAGCTCTGGCTTTTTTAGCAGCAAATTATTTCGATAATCCTTCCGAAAATATAAAATTAGTTGGTGTTACAGGAACTAATGGTAAAACAACGATAGCTTCTTTATTATACCAATTGTTCAAAAAAGCAGGATATAAAGTAGGATTGTTATCTACCGTAAAAATTATGGTTGATGCCGAAGAATTCAAGGCAACTCACACTACTCCAGATTCATTGACGCTGAATTTTTATTTAGATCAAATGATTCAAGAAGGTTGCGAATTTTGTTTTATGGAAGTTTCTTCGCACGGTGTTCATCAAAAACGTACGGAAGCCTTGCATTTCACAGGTGGCGTTTTCACTAATTTATCACACGATCATTTAGATTACCACAATACGTTTGCTGAATATCGTGATGTAAAAAAATCGTTTTTCGATAATTTACCAAAAGCTGCATTTGCAATTACCAATATCGATGACAAAAACGGATTGGTAATGCTTCAAAATACAAAAGCTAAGAAATTGACTTACGCATTAAAATCGTATGCTGATTACAAAGCGCAAATTTTAGAAAACCAATTATCAGGATTGTTGTTAAAAATCAATGATAACGAAGTTTGGGTAAAATTAATAGGTTCGTTCAATGCTTATAATTTACTAGCCATTTATGGTGTAGCTGTCGAATTAGGAATCGAAAACATGGAAGCGTTGCGTTTACTTTCTGAATTGGAAAGTGTTTCAGGACGATTTCAATTTATTGTTTCCGATACAAAAATCACGGCAATTGTAGATTATGCACACACGCCTGATGCCTTGGAAAATGTATTAAATACCATTGAAGATATTCGCACTAAAAACGAACAATTAATAACAGTTGTAGGTTGTGGTGGCGATAGAGATAAAACGAAAAGACCAATTATGGCAAACATCGCTTCATCAATGAGCGATAAAGCCATTTTTACGTCAGATAATCCAAGAACTGAAAACCCAGAAACCATCATTGAAGAAATGGAAAAAGGGGTTGAACCTCAAAATTTCAAAAAAACAGTTTCAATTTTAGATAGAAAGCAGGCTATTAAAACTGCTTGTCAATTGGCAAATCCAAATGATATTATTCTTATTGCTGGAAAAGGCCACGAAACGTATCAAGAAGTTAACGGAGTGCGTCATGATTTTGACGATTTACAAATAGTAACCGAGTTATTACAGCAATTAAACAAATAAAAGAGTAGCATTAAAGTTTTCTAGAGCCAACTTTTAAACTTTTAAACTCATAAACTTTTAAACTGATTATATGTTATACTACATCTTTCAATACTTAGACAAAGCCTTTGATGTTCCTGGAGCAGGAGTGTTTCAATACATTACTTTTCGCTCGGCATTAGCTTTTATATTGTCGTTGTTAATTGCAACAATTTACGGTAAAAAAATCATCAATTATTTGAGAAATCAACAAGTAGGTGAAACCGTTCGTGAGCTAGGTTTAGAAGGTCAAACGGCAAAAGCAGGAACACCAACAATGGGTGGAATTATCATCATTTTAGCCACTTTAATTCCGGTTTTGTTATTAGCGAAGTTGAATAATATTTATATCATTTTATTGATTATGACTACGCTTTGGATGGGAACTATCGGTTTTATTGATGATTATATTAAAATTTTTAAGAAAGATAAGCAAGGTTTAAAAGGAATTTTCAAAGTAATTGGGCAAGTTGGTTTAGGTTTAATTGTAGGAACAGTTTTGTATTTGAGTCCAGATGTAACCGTTCGTAAAGATACTTTAACATCACGAGTAAAAATTGAAAACAATATCAAACCTGCCGATTTAGAAGAAAAATCGACAGCAACTACAATTCCATTTTTCAAAAATAACGAATTCGATTATGCTGAAGTATTGTCGTTCATGGGCGATGATTATAAAGATTACGCTTGGTTGATTTTTATTCCAATGGTAATTTTAATCATCACAGCAGTTTCAAACGGTGCCAATCTTACGGATGGTATTGACGGTTTAGCCGCTGGAACATCCGCAATTTCTGTACTAACACTCGGATTATTCACTTTTGTTTCGGGAAATATCATTTTTTCTGATTATTTGAACATCATGTACATCCCAAATTCGGGTGAAATGACGGTTTACATCGCCGCTTTTGTTGGAGCGTTGGTTGGCTTTTTGTGGTACAATGCTTATCCAGCATCTGTATTTATGGGAGATACCGGAAGTTTAACAATTGGTGGAATCATCGCTGTAATTGCAATTTCTATTCGTAAAGAATTATTAATTCCAGTTATCTGCGGCATTTTCTTAGCCGAAAATTTATCCGTAATGATACAAGTGAGTTATTTCAAATACACTAAAAAGAAGTATGGCGAAGGAAGACGAATTTTTCTAATGTCGCCTTTGCACCACCATTATCAGAAAAAAGGCTATCACGAAAGCAGAATTGTAACTCGCTTTTGGATTGTTGGAATTCTATTGGCGATTTTCTCACTCGTTTCTTTAAAATTAAGATAAGATGCGACTGGTAGTTTTAGGCGGAGGCGAAAGTGGAGTAGGAACCGCCATTTTAGGAAAGAAAAAAGGATACGATGTTTTTGTGTCGGATTTTGGAAAAATAAAAGAAAATTATAAAGAAGTTCTTACTATTAATGGAATCGCTTGGGAAGATGAAAAGCACACAGAAGAATTCATTCTAAATGCTGATGTAGTAATGAAAAGTCCAGGAATTCCCGATAAAGCTCCCATCGTAAAAAAACTAATCGAAAAAGGAATTTCGGTTATTTCTGAAATCGAGTTTGCCATTCAGTTTACCGATGCAACAACAGTTGGAATTACAGGAAGCAATGGAAAAACAACCACAACACTTTTAACCTATCATTTGTTAAAACAAGGAGGTTTAAATGTAGGATTAGCAGGAAATATTGGAAAAAGCTTCGCTTGGCAAGTAGCCGAAAACAAGCACGATATTTATGTATTGGAGTTGAGTAGTTTTCAGTTGGACGGAATTATAAACTATAAGCCACACATTGCGATTATTACAAACATTAGTCCAGATCATTTAGACAGATACAATTACGATTATAATTTATACATCGATTCCAAATTTAGAATTACAAAAAATCAAACAGAAGCCGATTATTTGATTTATGATAATGAAGACGAAGCGATTCAAAATTGGTTAAAAAATAATGCGATTAAAGCCCATAAAGTTCCTTTTTCGCTGGTAACAAAACCAGAAAACGAAGGAGGATTTTTAGAAGAAAACAACATGAATACCACAATTAAAAACGACACATTTACTATGCCAATCAACGAACTTGCATTAGAGGGAAAACACAACATAAAAAACGCAATGGCAGCAACTGCTGTAGCGCAATTGTTGAATATTAGAAAACAAACCATTAGAGAAAGTTTGACAAATTTCCAAGGTGCTGAACACCGATTAGAAAAGGTATTGAAAATTCAAGGGGTGCAATACATCAACGATTCTAAGGCTACAAACGTAAATTCGGTTTTTTATGCTTTGGACAGTATGACAACGCCAACCGTTTGGATTGTGGGTGGTGTAGATAAAGGAAACGATTATGATGAGCTAATGCCGTTAGTTCGTGAAAAAGTTAAAGCAATTGTTTGTTTAGGTGTTGATAATACAAAAATCAGCAACGCTTTCAATAATGTAGTTGATATTATGGTGGAAACCACATCAATGGCAGAAGCCGTTCAAATAGCACAACGTTTAGCTGAAAAAGGAGATACTGTTTTGTTGTCGCCAGCATGTGCAAGTTTTGATTTGTTTGAAAACTACGAAGACAGAGGAAAACAATTCAAACAAGCTATATATAATTTGTAAAGTCTATTGTTAACTATATAAAATGCAATAACTAAACACAATCTAGGAAATAAAACTATGTTCCTATGTGTTTCAAAAAAAATAAGAAATGTTCGATATCATTGGTAAAATAAGAGGAGATAAAACCATTTGGGCCATAGTTTTTCTATTGGCACTTATCTCGTTTTTGCCAGTATATAGCGCAAGTACCAACTTGGTTTACGTCATCGGAAAAGGGACTACCATTGGGTATTTGTTTAAACATTTTGTGCATGTAATGTTGGGTTTTATGATTATTTATTTTGTGCATAAAACACCTTATCATTACTTTAAGGCACTTTCTATTTTCGGAATTCCGTTAGTGATTTTACTCTTGGTGTATACCTTGTTTAAAGGAACGGTCATTGGTGGTGCAAATGCAAGTCGTTGGATTCAAATACCTTTTGTGGGAATCAGTTTTCAAACATCAACACTTGCTTTTATTGTATTAATGATATACGTTGCGCGTTATTTATCCAAAGTAAGTGATAAAGAATATTCGTTCAAAGATTCGTTATTAGAATTATGGGCTCCTGTTTTTGCTGTTTTAGCATTAGTGCTTCCAGCAAACTTTTCAACAACAGCTCTGATTTTTTCAATGGTATGTATGTTGGTTTTCATTGGTCAATATCCTATGCGATATCTCGGAATTATTATTGGGGCAGGAATTGTTAGTTTGACTATGTTTGTTTTAGTAGCAAAAGCTTTTCCAGATGCAATGCCCAATCGTGTAGATACTTGGATGAATCGTGTAGATAGTTTTTTTGATGACAAGCCAAACGAAGATGATTACCAAATTGAAAAAGCAAAAATTGCCATCGCATCTGGAAAAGTGTACGGATTAGGACCAGGAAAAAGCGTGCAGAAAAACTTCTTACCACAATCTTCATCTGATTTTATTTTCGCAATTATTGTGGAAGAATATGGATTAATAGGTGCAGTAGGAATTCTGTTTTTGTACTTGTTGTTATTTGTTCGATTCATTATTGATGCACAAAAAGCAACGACATTATTTGGAAAACTTTTAATCATCGGACTCGGATTCCCAATTATATTTCAAGCCTTAATTAATATGGGGGTTGCTGTAGAATTACTTCCCGTGACAGGACAACCGTTGCCTTTGATTAGTAGTGGAGGAACTTCAATTTGGATGACCTGTATCGCTATTGGGATTATTTTAAGTGTAACGAAAAAAGAAGAAGAAGTAGCGTTAGATTTAGAAGAAAAACGCAAACGTGATGAAGCTTTGCAACAAATTATTGATGCACAAGTGGCATTAAATGAAGAAAAAGAAAGCGATGAAAATCAGCAAAAAATAAACGATATCAAAAGTTCAATCCGAGAATCATTACTAGAAGATGAAAACGGAGATGTGTTAGTAAACGGACAAAATCCGATGAACGCTGTTTTAAATAAAAGATAAATGAAAAATCCAAGATTCATAATTAGCGGAGGTGGAACAGGCGGACATATTTATCCAGCAGTTGCTATTGCAAACGAATTAAAATCTCGTTTTCCAGCCGCTGAGTTTCTTTTTGTAGGTGCCAAAGATAAAATGGAAATGCAAAAAGTGCCTCATGCAGGTTATGCTATCAAAGGATTGTGGATTTCAGGTATTCAACGAAGAATTACTTTTAACAACGCAATGTTTCCATTGAAATTAGCTTCAAGCATGTGGAATTCATTCAAAATTATAAAAAGTTTTAAACCCGATGTAGTTATTGGAACTGGTGGTTTTGCGAGTGGAGCGGTTTTACGAGCGGCATCTATGTTGAACATTCCAACAGTAATTCAAGAGCAAAATTCATATCCTGGAATTACCAATAAATTATTAGCAAAAAGAGCACATAAAATTTGTGTAGCTTACGAAAATTTGGAACGATTTTTTCCAAAAGATAAAATGATTTTAACAGGAAATCCAGTGCGTCAAGATTTAATTGAAGCTGCTGATAAAAAGGAAGCAATTGCCTATTTTAATTTAGACGCGAATAAAAAAACATTACTAGTTTTAGGCGGAAGTTTAGGTGCTAGAAGAATCAATCAATTAATTGAAAAAGAGTTGGATTTTTTACTGAGCCAAAACATTCAAATTATTTGGCAATGCGGAAAATTATATTTCGACGAATATAAAAAGTATAACGATAAAAGCCCCTCTGTTGGAGGGGTTGGGGAGGCTGTTCAAGTGGTAGCTTTTATTGATAGAATGGATTTGGTTTATGCAGCTGCCGATGTTGTAATTTCACGTTCAGGAGCATCATCTGTTTCGGAATTGTGTATTGTGGGAAAACCAACAATTTTTATTCCATCACC
Organism: Flavobacterium sp. N2820; assembly: GCF_025947285.1. Taxonomy (NCBI): domain Bacteria; kingdom Pseudomonadati; phylum Bacteroidota; class Flavobacteriia; order Flavobacteriales; family Flavobacteriaceae; genus Flavobacterium; species Flavobacterium sp. N2820. The sequence goes on from NZ_CP110008.1 coordinate 2,850,016, forward strand.
AAACGTAGCTGAAGATCATCAAACTAAAAACGCTAAAGCAATTTCAGATAAAAACGGAGCCATTTTAATCAAAGAATCTGAATTGAATGAAAATTTTGAAAGAATATTTTCCGATTTAATTTCTAACGAAAACAAACAATCTGAATTAAGTCAAAGCATAAAAAAATTAGCAAAACCAAATGCAACTAAAGATATTGTTGAAGAGATAATAAAACTAATCAATTAAACAAATTAACAGTTAAACAATTTAACTAAAAAAATGAATCTAAATCAAATACATAACGTTTATTTCATCGGCATCGGAGGCATCGGAATGAGTGCTCTTGCTCGCTATTTTCAATACATTGGAAAAAAAGTAGTGGGTTATGACAAAACACCAACGCAATTAACTGATGAATTACAAGCTATCGGTTTAGAAATTCATTTTGAAGACAATATTCATTTAATTCCTGAAGATTTTTATGTAGAAAACACGTTGGTAATTGTTACGCCAGCGGTTCCAGTTTCACATTCCGAATGGAATTATTTTATAGAAAGAGAATACAATATAAAAAAACGTGCGGAAGTTTTAGGAATCATTACAAAAGACACGTATTGTTTCGCTGTTGCAGGAACACATGGTAAAACAACAACATCAAGCATTTTAGGTCATGTTTTATACGAAAGTGGTGTAGATGTAACGGCATTTTTAGGCGGAATTGTCGAAAATTATAATTCTAATTTAATCGGTTCAGGAAAAACAGTTACGGTGGTGGAAGCGGATGAATTTGATCGTTCGTTTTTGCATTTGCATCCAAATGTTTCTTGCGTAACTTCAATGGACGCTGACCATTTAGATATTTATGGTGATGCCGCAAGTATTGAAGAATCATTCAGAGAATTCGCAGCCAAAACACCAAGCGAAAATTTATACGTAATTAAAGGATTACCATTAGAAGGGAATACTATCGGAGTTAACAATGACGCTGATTTTTCAGCTCAAAATATCCGAATTGAAAATGGGTTTTATGTGTTTGATGTTAAAACACCAAATGAAGTAGTGCAAAATGTAAAATTTGGTTTGCCAGGACATCATAATCTAACCAATGCATTATTAGCTTTTGCGATGGCGAAATCGTATGGTGTTTCCAATGAAAAAATTAGTGCAGCTTTAGCAAGTTTTAAAGGAGTTCGTCGACGATTTTCATTTCAAATTAGAGAAGAAAAATTGGTTTATATTGATGATTATGCGCATCATCCAACCGAAATTAACGCAGTGCATCAGGCGGTAAGAGAATTATATCCTGGTAAAAAAATTATTGCAGCATTTCAACCCCATTTGTTCAGCAGAACGAAAGATTTTGTCGATGGTTTTGCTGAAAGTTTAAGCAAGTTTGACGAAATTTTATTGATGGAAATTTATCCTGCTCGCGAGCTGCCAATGGAAGGGGTAAATTCGACTTGGTTATTGAGTAAAATTGATAATCCAAATAAAAAATTAGTAAACAAGGACCAGTTGTTCACTTCTTTTGAAAATTCAGATGCCGAGGTGTTCATAACTATTGGTGCGGGCGACATTGGTGAGCTTGTAAAAGATCTAAAAAAAGCGCTTCATGAAAAAAATTAATTGGCATACTATTCGATTGGTGTTAATCATTTTTGTAATGATTTTCCTTTATTCTTTCTCATCAAAGAGGAATAGTGAACGTAAAATCAGTAAGATAGACATCAAATTTGAGTCAAATGAAAATATGTTTTTAACACATGAAATGGTTAATAACTTGTTAATACAAAAATTGGGAGGGACATCATCAATTCAAAAAGATAAATTAGATTTGAATACTTTAGAAACTGTTCTCGATGATCACGAGATGATTGAAAAAGCACAAGTTTTTTCAACAATAGACGGGCTTCTAAATACGCGTATTACTCAAAAGACCCCAATCGTAAGAGTTATTACTGATAATGATAGTTATTATCTTGATTCTAAAGGTGATAGAATGTCGTTGTCACAAAATTTTTCGGCACGAGTTCCGCTAGTATCTGGCGAAATTAGTATAGGAAACGAAAAACCCTATTTGTTGTTATTTAATGAAATCAAAAAAGACGATTTCTTAAGTAAAAACATTACAGGTGCACAAATTATGCCTTCTGGTAATGTGGTGTTGACCAACAGAAGTTATGATTATAAAATAGCATTTGGGAAACCAATAAATGTTGAAAAAAAGCTCAAGAATTACAAAGCATTTTTTCAACATGCTATAAAAGATACATTGATTAAAAGTTATAAAGAGGTAAACGTGATGTTTACACAACAAGTGGTTTGTAAGAAATAGTTAGCGTTATGAACAAAGACAACATTGCAGTAGGATTAGATATTGGTACAACCAAAATTGTAGCAATGATAGGGAAGAAGAATGAATACGGTAAGCTAGAAATCCTAGGAGTAGGAAAATCTAAAAGCTTAGGTGTTCATAGAGGTGTTGTAAATAATATTACACAAACCATACAATCAATTCAGCAAGCAGTTGCAGAAGCTGAAAACGATTCAGGTTATAAAATAAACGATGTAGTGGTGGGCATTGCGGGACAACATATTCGTAGTATTCAGCACAGTGATTATGTAAGTCGTCCAAAAGCAGAAGAAGTAATTGGAGATGCTGATATAGACGCTTTAATTGGTCAAGTGCATAAATTAGCCATGTTGCCAGGTGAAGAAATTATTCACGTGTTGCCACAAGAGTTTAAAATTGACGGTCAAGCCGAAATTAAGGAACCAATCGGAATGTACGGTGGAAGATTAGAATCAAGTTTTCACGTGGTTGTAGGTCAAGCTGCATCGATTCGTAATTTAGGAAGATGTGTTAAAAGCGCCGGATTAGAATTGTCGGGATTAACTTTAGAACCATTAGCATCAGCTGATGCAGTATTAAGTCAGGAAGAAAAAGAAGCAGGAGTTGCTTTGATAGATATAGGTGGTGGAACAACAGATTTAGCCATTTTTAAAGATGGAATCATTCGTCATACGGCAGTTATTCCTTTTGGAGGGAACGTTATTACAGAAGATATTAAAGAAGGTTGTTCAATCATCGAAAAACAAGCCGAGTTGTTAAAAACTCGATTTGGTTCCGCTTGGCCAGGAGAAAATAAAGACAACGAAATTGTTTCTATTCCAGGTTTAAGAGGCAGAGAACCAAAAGAAATTTCGCTAAAAAACTTGTCAAAAATTATTCATGCTAGAGTTGTGGAAATTATTGAGCAAGTATATGCGGAAGTAAAATTATATGGACACGAAGATCCTAAGAAAAAATTAATTGCAGGTATTGTTTTAACAGGTGGTGGAGCACAATTGCAACACATTAAACAACTGGTAGAATACATCACAGGAATGGATACCAGAATTGGTTATCCAAACGAGCATTTAGCAGGAGATTCAGATGAGGAATTGTCAAGTCCATTATATGCAACAGCGGTTGGTTTAGTGATGAATAGTATTAGAAATAATACGAAAAGTGCTACACCATTCGTAGAAATGAAAAAAGATGAGCCACTAGTTGTTCATACTCAAGTTGTGATTGAAGAGCCAGCTGTTGAGGAAGAAAAAGAGATGCCAAAAGCAACTCAACCAACTAAATCTGAAACAACGGATGATAGAATCAAACGTTCGTTTTTTGATAAGTATATAGATAAGATTAAAGAATTTTTAGATAACGCAGAATAAAAGAAGATACTATGTCAGAATTTGGAAACATTTCATTCGATTTACCTAAAAACCAATCTAACGTAATTAAAGTAATTGGCGTTGGAGGTGGAGGTAGTAATGCCATAAACCACATGTTTAAGCAAGGCATTAAAGGTGTTGATTTTATAGTTTGTAATACTGATTCTCAGGCATTGCAAAATAGTCCAGTACCCAATAAAATTCAGTTAGGTGTTAACCTTACTGAAGGATTAGGTGCGGGCGCAAATCCTGAAGTAGGTCAACAATCTGCAATTGAAAGTATTGCCGAAATTGAAAAAATGTTGGACAGCAATACTAAGATGGTTTTCATCACTGCAGGAATGGGTGGCGGAACTGGAACGGGTGCAGCTCCAGTAATCGCGCAGTTGGCAAAAGAGCGCGACATTTTAACAGTTGGTATTGTGACGATTCCTTTTCAATTTGAAGGAAAAGTTCGCTCTGAGCAAGCGTTAGCCGGAGTAGAACGTTTACGTAAACAAGTAGATTCTTTAGTTGTTATCAATAATAATAAATTACGTGAAGTATATGGAAACCTTGGTTTTAAAGCAGGTTTCTCTAAAGCAGATGAAGTATTAGCGACAGCATCTAGAGGAATTGCTGAAGTAATTACACACCACTACACACAAAATATTGACCTTAAAGATGCTAAAACCGTGTTGTCAAACAGCGGAACAGCTATTATGGGTTCTGCAACAGCGGCAGGAACAGATAGAGCAAAACAAGCTATTTCAAGCGCTTTAGATTCTCCATTATTGAATGATAATAAAATCACAGGTGCGAAAAACGTATTGCTATTAATCGTTTCTGGAACTGATGAAGCGAATGAAATTACAATTGATGAAATCGGAGAAATCAATGATTTCATTCAATCTGAAGCAGGTTACAATGCAAACATCATTATGGGTGTTGGTGAAGAAGAAGCTTTAGGTGAGGCAATTTCGGTAACGGTAATCGCTACTGGCTTTAACATCGAACAACAAGCTGAAATCGTTAATACGGAACCTAAGAAAATTATTCATTCTTTAGAAGATGAACAAAAAATTGTTCACGAATTGTTGAATAAAACCATTGCGAGTCTTCCAGTTAACGAGCCTATTTTTGAAACACCAATTGAAACAGAAGTAAAATCGGATATCATTAATCCAATTTGTGATGAAGTAGTAGAACAAAAAGTAGTTTTTACTTTAGAAGAAGAAGTAGAAGAACCAGTTTTTGAAATTCATACTCCTGTTGCAACTATTGATTTAGTGCCTACAACAGATTTTTTAAAAAATATTGATGTAACTTTTGAAGTAGTAACTGCACCAGCACAAACTAGATTCGAAATTATTACGCCTCAAATTAGAGAAATTGAAGTAAAAGATCCTGAGTTTGTTGTTGCTAAAGACGATTTCAGTTTTTCATTGGACTTATTTGAATCTAAAGTTGAGAACAAAGTAGAAAATACAATTGTTTTTGATTTAACAGAAGAAACACGTTCCATGGAGGTAAAAGATCCAATAAACGTAGTTCCTGTTACAGAAGTAAATCAAAATGGGATCATCAAATATTCGTTAGAAGATTATTTAGAAAAAGAAAACGAATTAGTTGCTTCTAAGCCAATTGAAGTTGTTGCTGAACCTGTTGACGAGGAGTTAAACTTCACAATGAAAAAAGAAGTTGAAAAATTAGAAAACAATATTCAGTTTGATGCCGTTTCTCCATTAGAAATGTCAATCGAAGAAACATTAAAATTCAGAGCTGAAGAACGCAAAAGAAAAATGAAAGATTTCAATCACAAATTCAACAATAGCAATGCACATATTGATGAAATTGAGAAAGAACCAGCTTATAAAAGAATGGGAATTGATGTAACATCAACACCAGTAAATAATAATCAATCTCGTATGTCATTAGGAATGGATAGTAACGACGATATTCAACTTCGTTCAAACAATTCATTTCTTCATGATAATGTGGATTAAATCTATAATAAACTAACCTACCCTATTAAACCCGAAGAGCAATTTTCGGGTTTTTTTAGTATCTTTGCACAGCGTTTTAAAATAATAAATCACAAACAACAATTGTTATATATGAGTTTAGAAGTAAAAATCATGGACCACATGAAGGAAGCCATGAAAGCAAAAGATACAGTAGCTTTAGAAGCATTAAGAGCAATTAAATCTGCAATTATTTTAGCAAAAACAGAAACAGGTGCAGCAGATGGTTTGTCAGAAGCTGACGAAATCAAAATGTTACAACGTTTGGTAAAAATGCGTAAGGATAGTGCTGAAATTTTTACAACACAAAACCGTCCTGATTTAGCTGAGCCAGAATTAGCACAAATAGCTGTTATTGAAAAATTTTTACCAGCACAGTTGTCAGAAGCCGAAGTTGAAACAATCGTTGCAAAAATCATAGCAGAAACAGGTGCTTCAGGTATTGCTTCTATGGGAAAAGTTATGGGGTTGGCTTCAGCACAAATTGGAGGTCAAGCAGAAGGAAAAGTTATTTCGGGAATCGTAAAGAAATTATTAGTTTAAAATAAGAAGGAAGAACAAAGATAAAAGAGAAAAGATTGAGGTCTTTATTCTTTCTTCTTTGTTCTATTTTGTTAAAAAAAAGGCTTCGTAGTTCAACTGGATAGAATATCAGATTTCGGCTCTGAGGGTTGGGGGTTCGAATCCCTTCGAGGTCACAAAAAAGCGTCAAGATTTCTTGGCGTTTTTTATTTCATAAAACACATTTTTTTACGTTATTTGTAAATATGATAAGCAGTCTAATCGCAATAAATTTTGAAAATAAGCCCGAACTAATTTTAGGGGACTACATTGGAATTTTTTTTCTGATAACACCATTAGCTGGATTGTTTTTGTTTTTCTCATTTTATGTGGTTGAAATCATTTATTTACGTAATTATAAAAAACCTTTGGTGGTTTTTGCAAATGTTAATTTTTATCAATTAAAAGATTCTCAAAAGCATTTATTGTCGCAAAATTTTCATTTTTATACACGATTAAAGCCTAAATACAAGCGTTATTTTGAACATCGAGTAGCCAATTTCATCAATACTTATGAGTTTGTGGGGAGAGACATCTCGATAACAGATGAAATGAAAGTTACTGTTGCCGGAACTGCAATTATGCTTACTTTTGGTATGAGAGATTATTTAAATCCATTATTCCAGCGAATTATCATTTTTCCAGATATTTATTATTCAGATCAAACAGAAAATTATCATAAAGGAGAATTTAATCCTAGATTAAAAAGCATTGTTTTTTCGTGGAAACATTTTAAAGAAGGCATTGAAATAACAAATGATAATTTGAATTTAGGATTACATGAATTTACCCATGCTTTTCACATACATTCCTTAAAAAGCGAAAAAGCCACCTCTGTTTTATTTAATGAATCGTTGCAGAATTTGTTTCGAGTAGTATCTAATCCGCAATTGAAAGAGCAGTTAATTTCATCTGGGTTTTTACGTGATTATGCTTATGAAAACCAATTTGAGTTTGTTGCGGTTTTATTGGAATACTTTTTTGAATCACCACAAGAATTTAAAACTAAATTCCCGTCTATTTTCTTGAAAGTCAAGCATATGATTAATTATAATGAAAATTATTTTATTTCATAATTAAGTAAAATTGCTGACATCTATCATGTTTTTGCTTTGATTTATTGAGTAACTTTATGTCAATAAATAATCAAGGTCATGAAACAAAAGGTTCCTGTGTCAACAATAATGACAAAAAATGTAGTAAAGTTAAATTTATCAGATGATTTAACAAAAGCTGAAATGCTATTCAAAAAGCATCATATAAGACACATTCCTGTTGTTTATAGCAATAAGATTGTAGGGATGTTGAGTTATACCGATTTGTTACGAATTTCATTTGCAGACGCAATTGACGACGATGAAGATGTTGTAGATACAACGGTTTATAATATGTTTACAGTTGAACAAGTAATGGCAAAAAAATTAGTTTCTATTACGCCAGAAACAACTATTAGAGAGGCTGCAGAAATTTTATCTAAAAAAGAGTTTCATGCGCTTCCTGTTTGTGAAGGAGATTTATTAGTGGGAATTGTAACTACAACCGATTTAATAAAATATTTGATTGAGCAATATTAAAAAATCTGACAGGAATTTTCAGACCTGTCAGATTTTATTATTTAAAAGTATGAATTGTACTATTTTGTAATTGCTTTTAAGTCTGCAATAGTTGCAATGGGATTTTGAGCGCCAAAAACATAACTTCCTGCAACTAATACATCAGCACCAGCATCAACTAATTGTTTAGCGTTTTTATTGGTTACACCGCCGTCAATTTCAATTAAAGTTGGAGCATTTTTTTTGTTGATTAAAGCTTTTAGTTTTTCAACTTTAGAATATGTATTTTCAATGAATGATTGCCCTCCAAAACCTGGATTTACACTCATAATACAAACCAAATCAATATCCTGAATAACATCTTCTAATAAATCAACATTTGTATGAGGATTTAAAGCTACTCCAGCCTTCATTCCTTCAGCTTTTATAGCTTGAAGTGTTCGGTGTAAATGTGTACAAGCTTCGTAATGTACGGTTAATATATCTGTACCTAATTTTTTGAATGTTGTGATATATCTATCAGGATCAACAATCATTAAGTGTACATCGATAGTTTTTTTTGCATGTTTGTTGATGGCATCTAAAACAGGCATTCCAAAAGAAATATTTGGAACAAAAACGCCATCCATAATATCAATATGAAACCAATCCGCTTCACTAGTATTAATCATTTCGATATCGCGTTGTAAATTTGCAAAATCAGCAGCAAGAACTGATGGAGCAATAAGTGTGTTTTTCATGTTGTGTTATTGTAGCTATGTTGTTTTGGCAAAGGTACAATAATTTAAAATATTCCAAGTTTAAAAATGTTGGACAATGAATTGGGAATGTTTCATTTTGTAGTTTTTGTAAAAAATAAAACTCCGGTAATCAGCCGGAGTTTCAATCATCAATCAAAAAACGAACAGTTTTAAACTGTTGTTATTGTAATTTAGGTGTTATCCTAAATATGTTTTTAATATTTTACTTCTAGAAGTATGTTTTAATCGTCTAATTGCTTTTTCTTTAATCTGACGCACACGCTCACGAGTTAAATCAAATGTTTCACCAATTTCTTCTAAAGTCATTGGATGTTGATCGCCTAAACCAAAATATAAACGCACTACATCAGCTTCTCTTGGAGTTAATGTTTCTAATGCTCTTTCGATTTCAGTTTGTAAACTTTCGTGAATTAATTCTCTGTCAGGATTTGGAGATTCACCTGAACGTAAAACGTCGTATAGGTTTGAATCTTCACCTTCAACAAGTGGTGCATCCATAGATAAATGACGTCCAGAGTTTTTCATAGACTCTTTTACATCATTCACGGTCATGTCTAATTCTTTTGCAATTTCTTCGGCAGAAGGAGGACGCTCATTAGATTGCTCTAATAACGCATACATTTTATTGATTTTATTAATCGAACCAATTTTGTTTAATGGTAAACGAACGATACGAGATTGTTCTGCTAAAGCTTGAAGAATCGATTGACGAATCCACCATACAGCATATGAAATGAATTTGAAACCACGTGTTTCGTCAAAACGTTGAGCGGCTTTAATTAATCCTAAATTTCCTTCGTTAATTAAATCAGGAAGTGTAAGTCCTTGATTTTGATATTGTTTTGCTACTGAAACTACGAAACGTAAATTAGCTTTTGTTAATTTTTCTAAAGCACGTTGATCTCCGGCTTTAATTCTTTGTGCTAATTCTACTTCTTCGTCAGCAGTAATAAGGTCAACTTTTCCAATTTCTTGTAGGTATTTGTCTAAGGAAGCAGTTTCACGATTCGTAACCTGCTTGGTAATTTTAAGTTGTCTCATTTATATTTTCTCCTTACTTTTTAAAAGTTCTGATAGTTATACGTATGTGGTTTCAAAAAAGTTACAAAAGTTTTAGAAAAAGTTATTACAGTATTGAATTTTCAATTTTATGGATATGAAATTCAATTTTTTGATACATCTTATTAAAGAATATTTTTCGGTCTTTTTTGCCAGATTGGTTCATTGATTTTGAGTTTGTTAGTTGATTAGAAATGTAATCTTGTTGTTCTTTACATGTTTTTTTATCAGAAGTAACAAAGTATCCAAGTGCATTGTAGGGTAGAAAAAAAGCAGATTTATTTTTTGATGAAAACAATGCCGTATTATTCAAAATTAGTAATTCATTAAAATATAGTTGAAAAATATCGGCATTTGATTCACATTTTCTTTCAATTTCAGTTATAATTTCTTTTATATCTTTTATGATGTGTAAGGCATTTTGATAGTTTAATAATCCAGCTTCAAAAAAATAAGTTACTTGTTGTAGTGAACTATTTATGGTGGTGTCGTTCCAAATTTCAATTCTTTTAGCTTTTTCAAAGAAATTCTTTAAATAATTATTTTCATTAAATACAGTTTCCTCAAAAGCAAACTGCTCAAAACTTGAAGTTTTTTCTTTATTAAGTAGGTTGTACCAGATAAAAAATTTGAATTTGGAAAACAAAGTTCCTGAAACTGCATAATTCATAGGAATATCTTTTGCAGCATAGAAAATTGTTGTTTCGTTAGGGTTTATGGTTGATACTATCGCATTAGTTGTTTCAAAATAGTTTTTAAAATCATACAAGGTTTCGATTTTTTTTGTTTTTTCCATGATTAAATGGTTTTTATTACAAAATAAGGTATCCATGGAAATTTTATAATGCTTGCAAAGTTGTATGGTTTCTTCAATTGAAAATTTGCTTTTCAATGAAATACGTCGGTGTGCAGCATCGTAGCTAATATCTAGTATTTTGGCTATTTCATCATTTAATGAAATGCTTTTTGGTATTAACGTTCTAATGGTTGCTAAAAGAACTTCTTGATGTTTCATTTTTGCGATTTTCACAAATATATAAAAAAATATTATTATTTAGCACATTTAATTTTGTGAAATATGAAATAGTTTTGGTCTGCTAATTCGATAGTATGAGAAAAATAATTAAAGAGCATTTAGCGTCTTTTCGGGAGAAAGATCTAAAACAGTATTCAAAAATTGTGAATCAGTATTTTAAACGAAAGTGCCGATTTGTTTTCGTGTTTTTATTGGTTTCATGTAGCGTTCAAAACCAGATTAATAAAGAAGAATTTAAAAGAATTCCTAAAACTATGTCGGTTCGCTTTTATGATAAATTAGACACTATTACAACGCAATTCGATAATAGAATTGTTACACGAAGTTTTATAAAAGATTTTTCAAATAAAAATGATATTGATTTTTCAAAACCAATTCATCTTGAAATCAAACAAAACGAATTGTATTTGAAATTTGAAGACACTTTCAACAAACAATATGTTTTAAAGTTTTATGGAAAACAACATAATAAAAAATTTGTTTTTTATACCAATTATGAGACCATTACTTTTCCTATACTTTTCATGAGTAAACAAATGACAAAATACTCAGTTTATTTGTCAAATAATAATGAAATTATATTTGAAGAACACAATGTTAGCGAAGGGATGCTCTTGTTTATTGGAGGTAGTCAGAGTTCAGGATTTGATTATAAATTTAAAATTATAAAAGATGAATAAGTTATTAATTTTACTTTTTATGTGTGGTTCGGTTTGGGCGCAAGACACTATTGTTTTTCCTAAAATAGATGTTTTTAAACGAAATATTTTAGAAGTTAGTTATGGCAAACCGCTTGGAAACTTAGCGAGTAAATATGAAAGCTCAATCACAACAGCTTTTTATATGCGTACGAAAATTGCAAAGCGTCAGTTTATTGATTTTGGCGTAGAATTAAGCGGAATTGTGAATGGAAAAAGTGTTGATTATAAAGTTGAAAATGAAAATATTCAATTAGATGGAAGCAAATCGGCTCTTTTCTTAGGGTTTCGGTACACTCGATTTTTAATACAATCTAAGAATGAAAATTTTCATATCGAATCTAATTCAGGAATTGGGTGGAAATATCTTCATTATTCAAAGCCAGAAGATGAAATTTATGATGAAATGGATTTGAAGCCTACTTTAAATACTATAGCCGTTACCCAAGGCATAAAATTTGTTTTTTATGGTTTTGGTTTGCATTGCAATTATCATTATGCTCCTTATGATTTTTTTAATTCAAAAGTTGAAAGAAATTTTGGCGGTTCATCAATTAATTTTGGTGTATCAGGAAGCTGGAATTTCTAGCTTTTCAAATTAAAAAATCCCAATTCAAAATTAATGAATTGGGATTTTTTTATTGGACAGAAAAATATTCTTTAACAACAATATGTTTTCCGTTATTAGTGAAGCCTTCTAGTATTATTTCAAAATTACCTTTTATGTCTGAAGTATAAAATTCTACAGAAGATTTTTCTTGGTCCATTTTAATAGCTGGATTCCATAATAATTGGTATCTAAAGTCTGGAATTCTTTTAAAATCGTCTGGATTTTCATAGTTAGGAGTAATATATTTTGCAGAAGAACGATATCTTTCAATAGAAAAAGGTATTATTTCTTTTGGGATTGAGGTGTAATTTTTATCAAAAGTAATAATTGAAATTAATCCACTAAATATTTTTGAACCATACACATATGCTTTATTTACAACACTTATTTTGTATATGTTTTTTGTGTTATAATTAAATAATTCGTTTACATTTTGAATCATTAATCCATCTATTAAAACCAATGCTTTTCCATAAGAATCGCCACTTGTTACATAATCTCTAATGTGTAAGCTGTATTGATCGTTATTTTTCTTAAAATAAACGGATGGAATAATTTCAATAACAGTTTCTTTTAAAGTTGGAAATCGTTTATAATCGTCTAATATATAATCCGTTTGATTTGGATGATAAAAAGGAACAAATTGTTGATTAGTTGAAATCGTATCTTGTTCCGCATAAGTGTTCAAAATTTGGCAAGAAATAAGTCGCTCTTCAATTTGATTTACAAAATTTGGGTTGATATAAATTTCTTCCGTTTCATTTTTCTCTATCAAGATTGAAGTAGGATTATTTAGGATGATTTTATAATCATTAGTTTCATCATCAAGAACCTGCAAATGGGCATTAGTGTTTAAAATATTTTTATCTAACACAAAATGGAATTCGCCATTGGCATTGGTTTTAAATATTTTTAAATCAAATTTTTCTCCAGTAAAGGATAGGGCAACATTATTATTAATAAGACTTTTGTTTGGATTTTCTGTACTTATTCTGCCTGATAATAATTCGCCTCTTACTTCTGGTAAAAATGAAGCTTGTTGAACATTTTGATTCAATATATTTGCATTAGATGTAGTAGAGCTGTTGAATTGCAGACTATCTAATTTTCTAACAGATAATGAAAAATTTCCTAATTCATTTTTTAACTCCTTTTTTTCTATATCTATAATTATTTTTTTTCGTGGCGAAAATATTTTTTTGTTTAATACTAAAGATATTTCATTGTTAGCATTAGAAGTTTCAATTTTTTCAAAACGCTTAGGCGTCTTTTTTTCTACTTTATTTTGAAATGGTTTAAATGGATTTATGATAGTAATTTCGGTTTCAAAGTACTTATTGTTGGAATTATTTTGCATCCAACTTGTATAGCCAACAAGTTTGTATTTTCCAGTTTCAAAGTTTGTTGAAATAAAAATTTCATTGTTTCCAACTCCACTGTTTAATTCAATTTTATTTCGAGAAAGGCTTTCACCTTTGCTATTAAAAAGTTCAATGTATGCAATTTTACTAATTGAGCTTAAAATGTTATTTGAGTTTTCAAAACAATAAACTTTGTATAATAGTGATTCACCAGTTATAAAAGTAGTTGAATTAGTATGAATGTATATCGATTCTGCAGGTAAATTATTTTCCTGAGATAATGCAATTGTATTAAAAGTAATAATTGCTAGCGTTAAATAAATGATTTTTTTCATTCCCAAAAGGTTGGTATTACGTTAGATGAAAAACTTGTGCAATCTCCACATACTGGCTTTACCATTTTGAAAATAACACCTTCGTTTTGATAGTACACTAATTTACCTGTTAGATATCCTGATTTTAAAGCAAAAAAACCATTTGCGACACAGCTTGGACCAAAACACGAACTATCAAACTCTTTTATGTCACAAACATCTATATAATCTGGAAATAATTGTCCTGGAAAAATGTCATCATAATTAAAAAATATTCTTTTTGATGAAACAGAAGCAACATTGAAAATTCCAATTACTTTTTCATTTGGATTATTTGTACATTGAATGTTTCCATAGATAAAACCAGGTTGAATTTGAGACAATACGTTTCCTGAATTTGAAAAACTTTTCAAAATTCTATAAAAATTATAGGAATCAAAACTTTCAACATATTGTGTAACAAGAATGCTGTATCGATTAGCAATACTGTAGTCGTCTTGTGGTATAAATCGTATTGGAAAATTCGTAATTCTATCTTCTAATAATTCATTAGTTGATGTGATTATAATATCATTTGATATATTGGTACTGTAACAAGTTCTTGTTTCAGGGTCATCTCTGAGAGAAATTTCAATTGAATTGTCTTCTTCAAATGTTAGTTTATTTGGAGACCATCTTGGAACTATTACCTTATACGTTTCTTCATACGTATAACGATAATATTTTGAGGTATTTAAAGGGTCAAAACTAAATGCAGCGATTTCGACTCCACTAACACCGTTGCTTATAACTGGAGTAGCAGTAATGCTATCAAGAGGTGTTGCTGTAGTTAATGTTTCAAGATTAGAAACATAATTATTTCCATTAGATGTTTCAATGTCTAATCGATAATTTACATCGGGAATTGCTTGAAATGTAATAGTTGATTTGTATGTTCCATTAGATTCTACAAAGTCATAAACAGAACCATCGTCACCATAAATTTTTACAATGGCACCTGTTTCGTTTTCATTTTCATTTTCATCAAGTCTAAATGTTCTTGTAAGTTTTACTTCATGTTGTTTTGCTTCATTGGTAAGAACAGCTTCAACTACTAAAGCGCTTTCATATGTGCTTGACTGAAGCGCATATGGCTCAGTACAACTAACTATTGAAAATATCAAAAGCAATTGTAAAATTGATATAATATTACTATTTTTTTTCATAACTAAAATTTAAAGTTATAGGTTATTGTTGGAACTGGAATTGAAAAAATAGAAGTTTTGTATCCCTTTATTTTGCCGTTTTCAGTTACAAAGTAGATTGAATAAGGATTGTTTCGTCCTAACAAGTTATAAATTGAAATATTCCAAAAACTATGCGCTAATTTTTTGATTTTATGATTTCCTTCAATATTAAATCCAACGTCTAATCGATAATAATCAGGAATTCTAAATTGGTTTCTGTCGCTATACAAGGTGTATTGAGCGCCACCATATTCATAAGTTCCAATTGGGTATGTTATTGGTCGGCCCGTTTGATATATAAAATTTGTAGAAATACTATATCTTTTAGTGAATTTATAATTTAAAATCAAACTCATGTCATGAGGTTTGTCGAAGTTAGCGGGAAAATATTTTCCATTATTTACTATTTCTTCAGGAAAATCACTTTTTAATTTCACTAAAGTTCTTGAATACGTATAGCCTAACCATCCATTTAATCTACCACTGGTTTTCTTTAGTAAAAATTCAATTCCATATGCTTTTCCTTCTCCTTGAATTACTTCCGTTTCAATGTAATCATTAAGTATTAATTCTGCACCCGTTTTATAATCTAAAAAGTTAGAAGATTTTTTGTAATACGTTTCTAAACTTAATTCATAAGGAGTGCCTTTGAAGTTTTTATAAATACCTAAAGTAACTTGTTGTCCAAATGTAGGTTTTATATTTAAATCAGAAAGTTTCCATGTATCGGTAGGAGATTGTGTTGTGTTAGTTGAAAGTTTATGCAAATATTGATAATTAGTATCATAACTCGTTTTTAAAGATATGGTTTCATTTAATAAATATCTAAAAGCCAAACGATATTCTAACCCGTTATAGGATTTTATGATTTCATTGTTTTTATAGCTAATTTCATTAATCACATTTTCATTATTAATGGGCATACCTTGTTCATATTGCCTTTGAGAACCTTCCCCAAGCGCAAGAAAATTTGAAAAACGAAGTCCAGCGGTTAATGATAGTTTATCATTTAACGTAAAATTATCCGATAAAAATAACGCACTTTCTAATCCTTTCTCTTTATTAATGGATTTGTAGGTTAAAATTGAGTTTTCATCCTTTGGTTGAAATGTTCCAGGATTGATATTGTACAAAGTTGAATTAAGGCCATAAGTGATTTTGTGTTTTTTATTCAAATTGTAAATTCCTTTGTAAAATAATTTAGTTTCATTGACTTTGTAATCAAAATCAAACGAGTTTAAATTATTGCCATCATAGCCAATATTAAATTTATATTCAGAATTGGTAACTCCAGCTTCTGCATTGCTTTTCTCACTGAAATAATGTTTGACTTTTAAACCAAGTACTCTGTTGCTGTAGTTGTATGATGAATCAATACTAAGATTAAATTTGTCACTACTGTAATATGTTAGTGCTTCAAGGGTTGTTTTGTCAGTTATTTTGTGGTTGTATTTTAGAAATAAATCATAAAATGAGGCATTACTATTTTTAATTTCTTCATTATCAATCATTTTTAAGATCCAATCAGAGTAAGTTGCTCTACCTCCAACTAAAAGGCTAGATTTGTTTTTAATAATGGGAACGTTTAATGTAATATTACTTGTAACAGGGCCAATTCCGCCTTCTCCAGATACTTTTTGAGTATCTCCTTTTTTGTTTGAATATCAAAAACTGAAGCAATTCTTCCTCCAAATTCTGCTGGAATACTAGCTTTATATATTTCGGCATTATTAATTAAATAAGGGTTAATCGATGAGAAAAACCCAAAAAAGTGTGTAGGATTATAGATGGTTGCATTATCCAATAAAAACAAGTTTTGATCTTCTTTTCCACCTCTTACATTAACTCCAGAAGATCCTTCGCCAGTTGTTTTTATTCCAGGCATTGTAGTCGCAACTTTTAGAATGTCTCTTTCACCTAAAACCATTGGGACATTTTTAACTTCTTCCATATTAAATGAAGTTACGCCAGTAGTTGTGTTTTTTATGTTGTTATCACTTTTTGCTTCTACAATTACTTCATTCAATTCAGTTATTGATTCTTTGATGTCAAAATTCACAATACCACTATTGTAAACCATTATATTGTGAATGGTTTTTTTGAAACCCATAGAAATAATCTCAATTGAATATTTTCCGTAAGGTAATTTTAGTTTATAAAAACCATTGTTATCTGTTGTGATAACTATGTTTTTTTCTAGAATTCTAACAACTGCACTCGCAACTGGTTCTCCATTGTTTTTATTGGTAACAACGCCGCTAATCTCATACAGAGTTCCTCTTTTTTCTTTGGATTCTTTTCCAATTATTTTTAGAGATTTATTTTCTTCGCTGTTAGCAGTGGCAGTACTTTCATTAGATAATAATTCAGGTGTTATCTCTTCATTAATTTTATCAATATCATCTGATTTATTGAGAAATAAAGAAGATACTTTACTGTGAATTATATTATTTTTTGAAAGAACTACTTTGTTGTTACTTATCAAATAATTGATATCTGTTTCCTTAAAAAGTTCACTTAAAACTTCCTCTAAAGTAGCAGATTCTAAAGTAAAATTTACTTTATTGTTTGAGTTTAGCCACTCGTTTTTAAAATAAAATTGATAATTTGTTTTACTTTCAATTTCTCGAAGACATTCCTCGATTGTTAAATTATTAAATTCTATTTTAATTTTTTCTTCTTGTGAAAAAACAGTGCAAGAACAAAAAAGCAATAATAGGATAAATTTTAATTTCATATTAAAGATTGATTTATTGTATTAAAGTGCTTATTTTTTTTATCATTTTTTCAAAAAAAGCATCTTTATCTGTTTTTAATAATGAAGTGTTTTCATTGCTAAATTGTTTTAAGTCTTTTTTTAAGGATGGAAATATTTTTATTAAATCTTTGGTGTTTTTTATTTCGTAAAAAACATTATTTAATGAAAGAATGTATCTGTTGTAGTTTTGAAAACGGTTATAAATTCTTTGATTGTTTATAAATTCTTTAGTATCTTTTTTATGTTTAATGTAAAAGTTTATTTTTTCACTTTTAAAATTTTCTTCAAAATATCCTTTTACAAAATCAATGCTGTCGTTGGTTGCGAGACTTAAATTTACAAATGTTTTGTTTTTTAAAGTAAATGAATTTACGTGCTCAGAAATTAATTCTATACCAAAATTTTCAGATTCCCCAAAAGGTCTAAAAATCAGAATGTCTCTATGGATATCATATTTTAGTGATACATCAGCATAGGTTTGATTTTTATATTGAAGTGTCTCAATAGAATATTTAGTGGTGTAAAATTGGTCAGTTTCAAGTGTTTTAAAACTATTAGTAAATAATTTACCATTACTAATTACGAGATTTTCTTTTTTTAATTCATTATCAAAATAGCTTTCTACACTATTTTGAGCGTAAGAAATTAAACTAAAGAGTAAGTAACTTGTAAAAATTATTTTTTTGAAAGCCTTATTTTTCATTTTTTCAAATTTTAAGCAAGTTAACTCTTTTTTGTGAAGTAAAAAGTTAAAATTATTCTTACGAAAGTTTTGTGGGTGTTTTATAACTAAAAACCCCAATTCAAATTAATGAATTGGGGTTTTTTATAAACTACTAATTAAAAGTATTATCCTTGAGGTGTATCCTTTTTTTCAATTGGTCTTTCTTCTCTTGGAGGTCTTGGTAAAAGTGCTTTTCTAGAAACCTTTTCTTTTCTAGTTTTAGGATCCACTCCTAAATATTTTACCATAAATACATCTCCCATATTTACGACATCTGTAACATTTTCTGTTCTTTCCCAAGCTAATTCAGATACGTGTAATAAAACCTCATTTCCTGGTGCTTGTGTATATTCTACAACTGCTCCAAAATCTAGCATTTTAATTACTTTTACTTCATAAGCTTCTCCCATTACTGGTTTAAAGATGATAGAATCAATTTTTGCCAATACTGTTGCAATTCCGTCTGGATCAGTTCCTAAAATTTCAACTACACCTTGCTCATCTACTTCATTAATTACAATGGTAGTACCCGTAGCTTTTTGTAACTCTTGAATTACTTTTCCACCAGGACCAATTAAGGCTCCAATGAAAGCGCCAGGAATAGTTCTCATGATGATTTTTGGAGCATGAACTTTCACATCTGCATTTGGTTTTGCTAATGTTTCAGTTAATTTTCCTAAGATATGTAAACGTCCATCACGAGCTTGAGCTAATGCTTGCTCCATGATTTCATATTTCAATCCGTCAATTTTAATGTCCATTTGACAAGCTGTAATTCCTTCTGAAGTTCCAGTTACTTTGAAGTCCATATCTCCTAAATGATCTTCATCACCTAAAATATCAGATAAAACCGCAAAACGTTCTCCATCAGTAATTAGTCCCATTGCAATTCCAGAAACTGGACGAATCATTTGAACTCCAGCATCCATTAAAGCTAATGTTCCAGCACAAACAGTTGCCATTGAAGACGAACCGTTAGATTCTAATACTTCAGAAACAATTCTGATAGTATACGGATTTTCAGCAGGAATCATGTTTTTTAAGGCACGTTGCGCCAAGTTTCCGTGACCAACTTCTCTTCTTGAAGTTCCTCTTAACGGACGAGCTTCTCCTGTTGAAAATGGTGGAAAATTATAATGTAAATAGAATTTTTCTTCTCCTTGTTCTGATGGTGAATCAATTTGGTTAGCTTCTCTAGATGTTCCTAAAGTTGCAGTTGCCAAAGCCTGAGTTTCTCCACGTGTAAATAATGCAGAACCGTGAACTGATGGTAAATAATCTACTTCACACCAAATTGGTCTGATTTCAGTAGTTTTTCTTCCGTCTAAACGCGTTCCTAAATCTAAGGTTACATTACGAACGGCTTCTTTATTAACTTTATAGAAGTATTTAGATACTAAATCTCCGTTTTCAGTTAATTCTTCCTCAGTAAATAATGCTTTTACTTCTTCTTTTACAGCATCAAATGCAGCCGAACGTTCGTGTTTAGCCGAACCTTTGCTTGCAATTGCGTATATTTTATCATAAGCTGCTTCTCTTACTTTAGCGTAAATAGCATCATCTGATTTTTCAGTTTCGTAAGTACGAACTTCTTTTTTTCCAAATGCAGCTGCCAATCTTTCTTGAGCGTCGATTTGTACTTTAATATGTTCATGAGCAAATTTAATTGCTTCTACCATTTCTTTTTCTGAAATTTCTTTCATTTCGCCTTCTACCATTGCAATAGAATCTCTTGAAGCTCCAATCATCATATCTATATCAGATAATTCTAATTGTGCACGCGAAGGATTAATGATGAATTTGCCATCAATTCTTCCAACTCTTGCTTCTGAAATTAAAGTTTCAAATGGAATGTCAGACAAAGCAAGCGCTGCCGAAGCTGCTAAACCTGCTAATGCATCTGGCATAACGTCCTCATCATGTGACATTAACTGAATCATAACTTGAACTTCTGCGTGGTAATCACTTGGGAAAAGTGGACGTAAAACACGGTCAACTAATCTCATGGTTAATACTTCGCTATCGCTTGGACGTGCTTCTCTTTTAAAGAAACCACCTGGAAAACGACCAGCTGCAGCAAATTTTTCACGATAATCTACCGTTAACGGTAAAAAATCGATACCTGGACTTGCTTTTCTTGCGGAAACAACTGTACCTAAAATAACAGTTTTTCCAATTCTTACTACTACAGAACCGTCTGCTTGTTTAGCTAAACGTCCTGTCTCGATTGTGATGCTTCTGCCATCACCTAAATCGATGCTTTCTACAAATAATTGTGGAATCATAATTAATTCTCTAATTGATTAAACATGGGTTTTAGTTGTGTTGTTGTTGTGTGTAGTTGTTTGTAACCCAATGAAAAACCAAACTTTTTCTGTCAATATAAAAAAACAAAAAGGGGCACAAAGCCCCTTTAGTTGATTATTTTCTAATTCCTAATTCTTTAATAATCTCACGATATCTGTTGATATCTTTTTTCTTTAAATAGTCAAGAAGACTTCTTCTTTTTCCTACTAAAAGTACTAACGAACGCTCTGTGTTAAAATCATGACGATTTTTTTTCAAATGCTCAGTTAAGTGCGAAATTCTAAATGTAAATAATGCGATTTGCCCTTCAGCAGATCCAGTGTTTTCAGCTTTACCTCCGTGTTTTGCGAAAATTTCAGCTTTTGTTTCTTTTGTCAAGTACATGCCAATATTGTTTTAAATGATTTTTATGTATGAATTGTATAGTTGCAATTCGGATGCAAAGGTAGTTTTATTTTTTTAAATCACAAGTAATTACAAGAATAATCTTCCAACTTCTTGATTTACAAATTCTAGAAAACGCTCATCTGCTTCAGTAAATGGATCTAATACATGCGAATCAATATCGATTTGTCCTATGTTTATTCCATTTACAAATAAAGGAACCACAATTTCAGATTTTACCGTAAAACTACAAGCGATATAGTTATCTTGTGCTGCAACATCAGGAACTACAAAATTGCTATTTGATACAGCGACTTGCCCACAAATTCCTTTTCCAAAAGGAATTATAGTGTGGTCGGTTTCTGCACCAACATAAGGTCCTAAATGTAACGTTTTCGCCTCGTGATTGGCAAAATAATAACCCACCCAATTGTAATATTCTACAGCATCTGCTAATAATTGGCAAATGGCTAGAAGTTTTTCATCTCTAGAGGTATTTTCTTTGGCAACTATTGCAGTAACTAATGGTTTTAAATTTTCAAAAGACATTTTTTTATTTTTTTACAAAAGTATTTATTCCTTCGTATAAAAAAATCTATATTTTTGTTAAAAATACACATTTTGAAAAACATTTTTTTGCAATACAAACCTTTCTTTACTTTTTTATCAAAGTTTTTACTGTTTTATGTGGTTTTTACTTTTGGATACAAAATGTATTTAGATCAGTATGATATTGCAAAAAACGAAGTGGATTTTTTTACAAAAGTTGTAGCAAATCAAACGGGAAAATTATTAGGTTTTTTTGTTGAAAACACAAGTATTTCACCTCATAATTCGGAGCCTTCTATAAAAATTTTTTACAATAATTTATATGTTGCTCGCATCATTGAGGGTTGTAATGCCATTAGTGTCATGATTTTGTTTGCAGCCTTTATTTTTGCTTTTTCTACCCAATGGAAAAAAACAGGATTGTATATTGTTTTAGGAATTATTCTAATTCATGTTTTAAATATTATTAGAATCACATTATTGTCTTTTGCACTGTATTCTTATCCAGAATATGAAGAAATTTTGCACGGTACTATTTTTCCCTTATTTATTTATGGAGTGGTATTTTTGTTATGGATTTTATGGGTAACTAAATTTTCAGGCTATGCTAAAAAAAGTTCTTAACAATAAGGTGAGTATTCTTCTTTTAATTTTATTTGCTTTAGGATTGGTATTGGTTCGAGCATTTGAAGACCAACTTTTTTATGATCCTTTTTTGCAATTTTTCAAATATGATTATCAAAACAAACCATTGCCTGCTTTTGATAAATCTAAATTAGCTGTTGGCCTTTTATTTCGGTATGTATTAAATATGTTTTTTTCACTAGGAATTATCTATTTATTATTTAAAAAAAGCCAGCTACTCAAATTTTCAACAATGTTATTTATCCTTTTATTTTTTGCATTGATGATTTTGTTTTTTGGAACCTTGTATTTTTTTGAACAACCTGATTATTTAGTATTGTTTTATCTGAGACGATTTTTAATCCAACCTTTGTTTTTAGTTCTTTTTATTCCAGCATTTTATTATCAGCAAATGGTTCGTTAATTTTTTGTATCTTTATGTAATCATTTTTTGATTATGAAAGTCACAAAATATTCTGGTGAATTGGTTCATTACGATGAACAAAAGTTGATTAATTCACTCCGAAAATCTGGAGCAGATAAAGCTGTGGCTGAAACTATTGTAAAAAAAATAGAAAGCGAATTGTATGAAGGAATTGCTTCAAAAAAAATATACAAATTAGCGTTTCAATTACTGAAAAATATATCTAATGCTCACGCAGCTCGTTACAATCTTAGAACTGCACTTATGGGACTTGGACCAGCAGGTTTTTTCTTTGAAAAATTTATCGCCAAACTATTTCAAGAACAAAAATTTCAAACCAAAACGAATATTTCTTTAACTGGGAAATGTATTTCACACGAGATTGATGTTGTGCTCAAAAAGGAACACACTATTGCTATGATTGAATGTAAATTTCATTCGGGTCAAGATGCAAAAACAGATGTAAAAGTTCCAATGTATATTTTGTCAAGATTTAACGATGTAAAAGACAGAAAGCACCATTTGTTTATGCCAAATGAAACTATTTCAGATTGTATAATTGTTACAAATAATCGTTTTACAACTGATGCAATTCAGTTTGGAGAATGTTCGGGGTTGAAAATGTGGAGTTGGGATTATCCTCTTAAAAAAGGAATTAAAGATATTATCGATTTATATTCGGTTTATCCAATTACTTGTTTAACTACATTGACTCAAATTGAAAAAGACAAATTATTGATTTTGGATTGTATAACCGTAAAAGATTTAGTTGCCAATTCGTCGATTTTAAATAAAATTGAACTAAGTCATAATCGGATAAAAAACGTTTTAAAAGAAGCGAATCAATTGTTAAGTTAAAAGTAAAAAATCATGAAAATTCATTTTTTGGGTGGAGCTGGAACTGTAACGGGTTCTAAAACTTTAATAGAGCATAATAATCTTCGAATTTTGGTTGATTGTGGTATGTTTCAAGGTATAAAAGCATTGCGCGAATTAAACCGGGAACCGCTTTCTATTTTGCCTGAAACAATTGATTTTGTATTGCTTACTCACGGACATTTAGATCATTGTGGTTGGTTGCCAAAATTGGTAAATGAAGGTTTTGAAGGAAAAATTTTCTGCACGCGACCAACCAAAGAAATTTCAAGATTAATTTTGTATGATAGTGCGAAAATTCAGGAGGAAGAAGCTAAAAAGGCCAATGAAGAACATTTTTCAAAACACGATCCAGCTGAACCTTTATACACAGAATCTGATGTAGATGCTGTAATTCCAAAGTTTAGAGTAGTTGATAAAGATATAGAGGTAACATTAGATGATGATGTTTCATTCAAATTCTTCTATGCGAGTCATATTTTAGGTGCTTGTTCAATTGAATTAACTATCGATGGGAAAGTTTTGGTTTTTTCGGGAGATATTGGTCAAGATGATGATGTGTTGATGTTTCCACCTCAAAAACCTCAAAAAGCGGATTATATTTTTTTAGAAAGTACCTACGGAAATCGACTTCATCCACCTACCAATGCTTTATTAGAGTTAGAAATCATCATCAATAACACTTTTAATAAAGGCGGAACCGTTGTAATTCCTAGTTTTGCTGTAGAAAGAGTGCAAACTATGATGTATTTGATTTGGCAACTAAAAAAAGAAGAACGCATTCCTAATATGCCTTATATAATTGATACGCCAATGGGAATTAGCGTTTTAGATGTTTTTAAAAACAATCGCACTTGGCATAAACTCTCTTTCGAAGATTGTGATGAAATGTGCAAAGTGTTTACGCTAATCTCTGATTACAAAGACAGTATGAATGCCGTTAATGACAAACAACCAAAAGTAGTCATTGCGGCTAGCGGGATGATTACTGGCGGAAGAGTTTTATCGTATTTAGAGCGATTAATTGATCAACCCGAAACAACTCTAACATTGGTAGGTTATCAAGCAGAAGGAACACGTGGCAGAAAATTATTAGAAGGCGCTCAAGAAATTAAGATTTATGGAAAATATTATCCTGTTCAAGCGAATATTTTATTGATTGAAAGTTTATCCGCACATGGCGACCAAAAAGATTTACTCAATTGGTTATCCGAATTGAAAACAAAACCTAAAAAAGTATTTCTAGTTCATGGTGAAAATGAAGCAGCAGATGAACTTCGATTAAAAGTTAAAGAACAATATGGTTTTGAGACTCAAGTCCCATTTTTAGGGCAAGTCATTGAAATTTAGTAAATTTTAACGGATATTTATTTTCTAATTCCTACTTTTGTATCGATGAATTTCAGAAAACACATAAGTATTGTATTAGCGTCTCTTATTTTGCTTGCCAATTTAGGATTGAGTTTTGCTGTGCATTATTGTAAAGATGAAATTGCATCGGTTTCTTTTCAATATCAAGAAGACGAGCCTTGTGTTGAAGATGTGAAATCTTGTTGTGCAAAAGAAGATTCTCATAGTTCTTGTTGTTCAAACAAACTAATCAAAGTTGAAAAAAAGACCGATGATATATTGGTTAAAACCTTTCAGTTAGATCTTGAACCAGCTGTTTTTAGCGCCTATTGGAAACCAAATTTTATCGCATTTGAATCAGTTGAAATACCTTCTAACGAAGTGGATTTTTACTGCGATTCTCATGCGCCACCACTCTACAAACTCTACTGTCAATTGGTTTTTTACGCATAATTTTATTGTTTTTTATTCTGTAAATCAAAGAATTAATAACAATAAATAACTTTATTATGTTTAAAAATATAGCGTTTTTGCTATTCTTTATTTCTAATTTAATTTATTCTCAAGAAACTGTAAAAGGAATAGTTACAGACGAAAATAATCAACCATTATTTGGAGCCAATGTGTTTTGGCTGAACTCGTCATTAGGAACAATAACTGATGAAAATGGTAAATTTTCATTAAAAAAATCAACAGAAACAACTTTTTTGGTAGTGAGTTACATTGGGTTTGAAACCCAAAAAATTGAAGTCACTACAAATTCAATTGCTGTCATTTTAAGGGAAACTACAACATTAAAAGATGTTACGGTTACTAAAACCAAAAAAAGCACAGAACAATCACTTTATAAAGTAACGAATGTCCAGATAATGGGACAAAAAGAGTTGTTAAAAGCAGCTTGTTGTAATTTGTCAGAAAGTTTTAGTACGAACCCATCTATCGATGTGAATTTTTCGGATGCCGTAACAGGAAATCGTCAAATTAAAATGTTGGGTTTAACAAGTCCTTATATTTTAATTGCTGAAGAAAATATTCCTTCGGTTCGTGGCGCTTCGCAAGCTTACGGATTATCTTTTGTGCCCGGAACTTGGGTAGAAAGTATCCAAATTACTAAAGGAGCAGGAAGCGTAATTAATGGTTATGAAAGTATTTCGGGTCAAATTAATTATGAGGTTTTAAAACCAGTGAATGATATTCCGTTTTTTTTAAATGCGTATGCTTCACAAGATGAACGCTATGAAATTAATACGCATTTCAACAACAAATTTTCTGATAAATTGAGTTCGACTTTATTTTTACATGGCAACACGCGTGTAGGAAAAAATGACATGAACGATGATGGATTTTTAGATGGCCCAATTGGCAAACAAGTCAATATTTTAAATCGTTGGCAATATAACGATGCAGAAAAGGGTATTGTGAGTTTTTTAAATGTTCGTTATATGAATGATGAAAAACAAGCGGGAGAAATGGATTTCAATCCAGATACTGATAAGTTAACAACAAATGCTTGGGGAAGCGAAATTAATACTGAAAAAATAGAAATTTCAAACAAAACAGGTTACGTTTTTCCAGAAATGCCTTATCAAAGTTTTGGATTTCAAAATTCGTTTCAATCGCACAAACAAGATTCGTATTTTGGTTTAAATCAGTATGATATTCATCAGAAAAGTTTTTATTCGAATTTGTTGTTTAATTCGATTATATCAAATACAAAAAATAAATTCACAACAGGTATAAATTTCACTTACGATGATTATAATGAATTCGTTGATGTGGATTTTTCTCGAGATTTTTCAAGAATTGATAATTCGGTAGGTGCTTTTTTTGAATACACCTATGACAACACCGATAATTTCAGTTTAGTTGCCGGAGCACGAGTTGATAATCACAATCGTTTAGGAACTTTTGTTACACCAAGATTACACATTCGTTACAATCCTTGGAAAGAAGCAGTAGTTAGAGCTTCAGCTGGTAGAGGAAAACGTGCAGCGAATATTTTTGCCGAAAACCAACAATTGTTTGCTTCAAATAGAATTTTCTCCATTTTAAATAACGATGGAAAACTATATGGTTTAAATCCAGAAATTGCATGGAATTATGGTTTGAGTTTTATCCAAAAATTCAAAGTAGCAGGAAAAGATGCTGAAGTAATTTTAGATTATTACCGCACTGATTTTCAAAATCAAGCAGTAGTTGATGTTGATGCTTCTCCACAACAAGTTTTGTTTTACAATTTAGAAGGGAAAAGTTTTGCCAATTCATTTCAAGCCGAATTTAATATCGAATTAATTCGTCACCTAAATTTTAAAACATCTTATAAATATTACGATGTACAAACCCAGTTTCAAACCGGTCAATTACAAAGAGCATTGCAAGCAAAGCATCGTTTTTTTGCAAATGTAGCTTATGAAACACATATCAAAGACAAAGGACAACAGTGGAAGTTTGATGCTACCTACAATTGGTTAGGTGAGCAACGTTTACCTAATACATCCTCAAATCCTGTGGCATATCAATTAGGAGATTATGCACCAGCTTTTGCAGTGGTAAATGCACAAGTTACCAGAACATTTTCAAGTACATTTGAAGTATATGTTGGAGGTGAAAACATTGGTAATTTCAAACAAAATAATGGAATTGTTCAAAATGAGAACCCTTTTGGTACTTATTTTGATAGTAGTATGATTTATGGACCAACTTTTGGCGCTATGTATTATGCGGGATTACGATTTAAAATTAAGTAGTATTAAGATTTGAGTATTAAGACAAAAAACAATAAAATGAAAAAATTTATTTTAATTATGCTGGTTTCATTAATTGGAATATCAGTTCAAGCACAGGAAAAGAAAAGCAAAAACAAAAAAGTAGAATTTAAAGTAGCAGGGAATTGCGAAATGTGCGAAAAGCGTGTTGAAAAAGCTGCTTTTTCTGTAAAAGGAGTAAAAAGTGCTGAATGGCATGCTGATCATGGCGATATCCATTTGATTATTGATGAAACAAAATGTTCTGCCGAAGATGTGGCAAAGGCAATTGCTGCTGTAGGTCACGATACACAATTTGCAAAAGCAAAAGACGAGGATTACGACAAGTTACATAGTTGTTGTAATTATGAACGAATGAAATAGTAAAAAATCCGATTAGAAATTTCTAATCGGATTTTTTGTTAATTTTTTTTGTGATTTAAATTGCTGAATCAAAATATACTATACATTTGTACTTTCTTTTAGGTAGAAAGTGAAACCAATTTTGAGCAATAGTAAACGACTATTTTTTATTTTTCCATTACTCGCAATATCAATGTGGGTTTTTGGCATTGGTCAAAATTTAAATACAATTCAAGATTTTTCGTATTCGAAGTTTTCACAAGAGCATAAAAACAAAGAAATAACCAAGGTTACAAATTCAAGTTTTGAAGAAGGTGAGATTATTATAATTGAATCTGAACCAGAAATTGAAACTGATATTGAATGGTTTGGATTTGAAAATGGCGCCTTTAATTTCAATTTAACACTTAAAGAAAAGAAAATTCAATTTCAAGAATTTTCTAATTTTTCCTCAAAAAAAATAATTCCACTTTACGATTTGTATTGTAATTGGAAATTCCATTTGTCTTAGTGCGATAATTATTTTTTAAGATTTCAAACCCTTTGAAATCAATGATTTATTTGTATTAATTCAATTTCATTATAAAATGAAAACACAAAATGTTGGTTTTGATGAACACAAAGTGCTTCATCACTTAACCCATTATTTACCAGCACAAAATCCGTTGAAAGACTTTGTGCATCACAATACATTACACGCATTTCAACATAAAGAATTTCACGAAGCTTTAGCAAAAGCTAATGCAATTTTTGGTTATAAGACCTATCTTTCTTTGGTAGAGTTTAGAAATAGATTCGCTAAAAATGAGATTAAGGAAAACGTTTTAGACTATATTATTTCGAAAAATAAAGGAATTTATAATCTAGAATCTTGGAAGCATAAATTAGTACAGCAATCCTATGATGAATCCGTTCAATCAAGAATAGGAAATTTACGAGCCAATTGGAAAAAAGAATATGCTATAAATCTTGAAAAATCAACACACAGTTTGTTGTTTAGAGTTTTGTGTAGCTATCTAGACCAAGGAATTGCAATGTGGACTTTTCCAGAAGATGAAAACAGTTTTCTAAACTCAATAATTGCTTTAGAAAAAAATACAGCAACTGGAATTTTCACTTCAAAAAGAGTAAAAGAATTATTATACAATAAGGCTTCAATAACACAATTGTTAGAAATTGTTGTTGGAAAAGAAGAATTGTACGAGCATTATTTGTTTGATCAACAATTTTCGCATCCCGGATGGAGTGGCATGATTGCTACTATTGAATCCAATCCAAGTTCGCTTTTAGATAGCAAACCCATTACGTTTGAAGAATTAGTGCAATTTGAATTGCTATTAGAAATTGATGTTTTAGATAAAAAGTTCAATAGTAATTGGTCGCCATTAGGACTAAAAGTAAGAGCAGAAGAATATCATTTGTTTGATCCTATAAAATATAACGAATTATATGATGTTTTATCGCTTTGGCAACAAGCTTTTGAATTTAGCTTTTACGATGAAGTACTGTCTGGTGTAAAAGAAGTAAAAGAAATCAACGTCAAAGAAATTCCAAGTTTTCAAGGATTGTTTTGCATGGACGATAGAGAATGTTCGTTTAGAAGACACATAGAACATATCGACAAACAAGCAGTAACTTTTGGAACAGCTGCTTTTTTTAATTTTGAATTCTACTTTCAACCTGTTGGCGGAAAATTTCACACTAAATTATGTCCAGCGCCAGTAACGCCTAACTATTTAATCAAGGAAGAACACAGAAAGAAAAAACAAGCTAAAGATTTAGTATACCACAAGCAATCTCATTCGTTGTTATTTGGTTGGATAATTAGTCAAACTTTAGGATTTTCATCTGCATTTAAGTTGTTTTTGAATATTTTCAAACCTTCGATGTCACCTGCAACTACAGCTTCTTTTAAGCATTTGCATAAAAAATCAAAATTGATTATTGAAAACAATAACAATGAAAAAGTTGACGATTTGCAAGTTGGTTTTACCATTGAAGAGATGGCAAATAGGGTAGAAGGTCTACTAAAAAGCATTGGATTGGTAACTGATTTTGCTCCAATTGTTTATGTGGTAGGTCATGGAGCAACAAGTGTAAATAATACACATTATGCAGGTTATGATTGTGGCGCTTGTTGTGGAAGACCAAGTTCGGTAAACGCAAAAGTGGCATCTTATGCGGCTAATCATGCAGGTGTGAGAGCTGTTTTGAAAGAAAGAGGAATTAATATTCCAGCAGAAACGCAATTTTTACCAGCTTTACACGACACCACACGCGATGAAATTGCATTTTATGATGAAGATATTTTGAACGATATCAATAAAAAGTTACATCAAGAAAATAAATTCACCTTTGATAGAGCATTAGCAAATAATGCAAAAGAACGTTCCAGAAGATTTGATACGATTGATTCAACCGAAACAATTGAAACAATTCATGAAAACGTAAAAAAACGCGCTTTTTCTTTATTTGAACCTCGACCAGAATTAAATCATGCTACAAACGCCATGTGTGTTGTAGGAAGAAGAAGTTTGTCGAAACAATTATTTTTAGACAGACGTTCTTTTTTAAACTCTTATGATTATAAAATTGATGCTTCAGGTGACTATTTAGCAGTAATTCTTGGTCAAGTAGCACCAGTTGCAGGAGGAATTAATTTGGAATATTATTTTTCGAGAGTAGATAATCAAAAATTAGGTGCAGGTTCAAAGTTACCTCATAATGTGATGGGATTAATTGGTGTTGCCAACGGAATTGATGGCGATTTGCGTCCGGGTTTACCCAGTCAAATGATAGAAGTTCATGATCCAATTCGATTATTAGCGGTTGTTGAGCATTATCCAGAAGTAGTTAAAAATGCGATTTCTAAAAATCCAGCTACTTATGAATGGTATAAAAACGAGTGGTTACGATTAGCGGTTGTTCATCCAGAAACGAAACAGATTTTTGTTTTTGAACAAGAAGAATTTATCGAATATCATCCAATTCAAAAAGCTAGTCATATTGAAAATGAGTTAGCATTAGCTGAAAAAACAAAGGAAAATCTTCCGGTAGGAATTCTAACTAACGCATAATATCATGGAACAAATACTTCAATATTTTTTAGTAGTACCTTTTTTAGGGTTTATCGTTAGTATCTTTTTACCAGAAAAAAACGAAAAACTAATTTCGGGAATTGCTTTCGGAACGGTTTTTATTCAATTTTTAGGATTGGTATTGTTTATCGGTTTTTGGATTATTAATGGTTCAGAAGATTTGAATTTAAAAGAAATAACACTTTTAAAAACAGATCATTATGAGTTTTTTATAGATTTTTATTTTGATAAAATTGGTGCGGTTTATTTGTTTGTTGGGGCTTTATTAACCTCAATGATAACTACTTATAGTCGCTATTATTTGCACAGAGAAAAAGGATACAAACGTTTTTTTAATACCGTTTTGTTTTTCTTTTTTGGTTATAATTTGGCCATTTTAGCAGGTAATTTCGAAACCTTATTTATTGGTTGGGAAATCATCGGAATTTCATCATTTTTATTAATCGCATTTTATAGAGAACGTTATTTGCCAGTAAAAAATGCATTTAAAGTGTTTTCAATTTACAGAATTGGCGATGTTGGATTACTATTAACCATGTGGGCAAGTCATCATTTATTTCATGAAAATATTACATTCATGAAGTTGAATAATTATGAATTGGTTAACGAGCATTTACAAAGTCATTCATTTATTGGTGTTTTTATAGCACTATGTTTGGCTTGTGCTGCTGCGGCAAAATCGGCTCAAATCCCGTTCTCATCATGGTTGCCAAGAGCAATGGAAGGACCAACTCCATCAAGTGCAATTTTTTATGGTTCACTATCTGTGCATTTAGGGGTTTTTCTGATGTTACGAACCTATCCATTTTGGGAACATCAAACCACTATGCGAATTGCAATTGGGTTAATGGGATTTACAACCAGTATTGCAGCTTCATTAATGGCAAGAGTGCAATCCTCTGTAAAAAGTCAGGTAGCTTATAGTTCTATATCTCAAATTGGTATTATTTTCATCGAAATAGCATTAGGATTTGAAACGTTGGCTTTAATTCACTTTGCAGGAAATGCATTTTTAAGAACGTACCAACTGTTAGTTTCGCCATCTGTGGTGAGTTATTTGATTCGAGACCAATTTTACAATTTCCAGCCAAAAAATAAAAAAGCTAATTTCTTTTTCCCAAAACGAATTGAAAATACTTTGTATATTCTTGCTTTAAAGGAATTTAATTTGGAAGGCTTCTTAAATTTAGTGCTTTGGAAACCTTTAAAAACAATCGGAAAATTATTAGATTTTTTAAATATTAAAAGAGTGTATTACTTTTTTATTCCGCTTTTTGTGTTGGGCTTTTTAGCTTATAAATTCAAAGTAGATTTGCCACAACAACTTATTTCGGTTTTACCTGAAGTCTTTGCGTTTATTGGATTGGTATTTGTTTTTAAATCCTTTTCAGAACGAAAAAGCCCATTTTTAGCATGGATATTAATCGTGTTAAATCATTTTTGGATTGCTTTAGCCATTGTGTTCAACGACAAAGTTAGCGTAAGCGAAATTGCTTTTTATTTGGCAGGAATTATTCTTGCAGGAGGCATAGGTTATATTGCTTTGCTTCAACTGAAAAAAATAGAAATGCGGATTTTAATTAGTCAATATTTAGGACATGTTTACGAACATCCAAAATTTGCTTTCTTTTTCCTGTTGGCAACACTTGGAATTACTGGATTTCCAATCACTTCAACATTTATTGGCGAAGATTTGATTTTTAGTCACATCGGCAGTAATCAAGTTATTCTTGCCTTTTTCGTAGCATCAAGTTTTGTGGTTTCAGGTATTGCTGGAATCCGAATTTATGCACGTTTATTTCTTGGTCCTCATGTAAAAACATATCATGAGTCACCTTACAAATCATCATAAAATTACTTAAAAATGACTTCAAAAATTAAAAAATATATACCTGCTGATGGATTGGCGGGCTTAAAAGAGAATTTTAAATCGGATGCAATTTCTGGTTTTATCGTGTTTTTATTAGCCTTACCTTTAAGTTTAGGAATTGCAAAAGCTTCAGATTTTCCTCCAATTATGGGATTAATTACTGCTATAATTGGTGGTTTAGTCGTTTCGTTTTTTATGGGTTCTCGCTTGACGATTAAAGGACCAGCGGCTGGTTTAATTGTTATTGTTGCTGGCGCTGTTGCCGAGTTTGGGCAAGGAAACAACGATTTAGGTTGGAAATTAGCCCTTGGAGCAATGGTTGTTGCCGGAATTATCCAAATTCTTTTTGGTGTTTTGAAATTGGGTAAGTTAGCCGATTTCTTCCCGCTTTCAACTATTCACGGAATGTTAGCAGCTATTGGTATTATTATTATAGCCAAACAAATTCCTGTTTTATTGAATGATAATCCTGCTTTAGCAAAAGGAATGGGGCCAATCGAATTGTTATTAAACATTCCGAAATTCATCATCAATTTAGATACAAAAGCTTCGATTATTGGAGTGGTGAGTTTGGCAATTATGTTGGGCTGGCCGTATATCAAAAATAAATCTATTAAGATGATTCCAGCGCCTTTGGTAGTGTTGTTATTTGCTATTCCATGTGAATTATTTATGGATTTCGCGCATACCGAACCACCTTACGCTTTGGTAAAAATCGGAAATTTAGTAGATAATATTAACTGGAATGTCGATTTTTCAGGAATTAATCAAACCGGATTATTCATTAAATATGTCATTATGTTTGCTTTGGTTGGTACTTTAGAATCGTTGTTAACGGTAAAAGCTATCGATTTGTTAGATCCGTTTAAAAGAAAATCAAACACGAATAAAGATTTAATTGCGGTTGGAATTGGAAATACACTAGCTGCTTTTTTAGGAGGTTTACCAATGATTTCAGAAGTTGCTCGTAGTTCTTCGAATGTTAGTAATGGTGCAAAAACGCGTTGGGCAAATTTCTTTCACGGATTTTTCATTTTGCTTTTTGTTTTATTAGCTGCTCCATTATTAGAAATGATTCCTAACGCAGCTTTAGCCGCAATGTTAATTAGTGTGGGAATTAAACTGGCGCATCCAAAAGAATTCATACACATGTTACATATTGGAAAAGAACAATTATTCATTTTCACAGTTACTGTTTTGGTAACTTTATTTGAAGATTTATTACTTGGAATTGCCGCAGGAATGTTGGTTAAAATGATTATTCATGTTGTAAATGGTACACCAATTTCTTCTTTCTTTAAAGCGCCTACAGTTGTTTCCTTCGTGGATAATGAGTATAAAGTTGAAATTAATAAAGCCGCTATTTTTTCTAATTATTTAGGAATCAAAAGAAAATTGGAAGAGATACCACCTGGATATCAAGTGAGGATTTGTTTGAAAAAAACGAAGCTAGTTGACCATTCTGTAATGGAAAATTTAGAGCATTTTAAACATGATTATGAAGCGCATGATGATGGAGGAACTGTTACTATAATTGGTTTAGAAAATCATAAACCCTTATCTTCGCACCCAAAAGCTTCAAGAAAAAATCTAATTGTAGAATAATGATGAAAAATATAAAAATGTGCTTGCTATTCTTTATCGGAATAGCGAGCTTATTTACTGTGAATAGTAGTCAAGCACAAGTAAAAGAAAGTAATAACGATATTTGGTTGCATTATTTTGGAAAGAATATGATTACGGAAAAGTTTTCTTTTTCATTTGAAGCCACAATGCGATATGCCAATGGATTTTCTGAAAAACAACAATATTTTATTCGTCCATCAGTGGATTACCAATTTTCCAAGAAATTTATGGGAAGTGTTGGATTTAGTCATTACAATACCTATTCCTACGGAAATCCGGCGATGAATAAAATTAGTATTCCTGAAAATCATTTTTGGATTCAAGGAACGTTTGTCCATAATAGTGGACAATTAAAAATTACACATCGATTACGTGATGAATTTCGATATGTTGGAGTTCCCGCAATGCAATCTAATGGTGATTTAGAGATTGATCATTATGATTATAGAAACCGAATGCGATATATGCTTTTATTCAATTATCCTTTGATAAAAAATGAAGAAGTAACGAAGTTATTTGCTTTGCTTGGCGATGAGGTTTTTATGAATATTGGTTCGAATGCAGGAAAAACGTTTTTAAATCAAAATAGAATAATTGGTGGAGTAGGTTATAATTTCGATAAAAATCATCAGATTCAATTGAGTTATATTCATCAAAATATTTGGAATTATACGAATACATTTCAAGAAAATAATCCGACAGTAAGATTAACTTATGTTACTAATTTTGATTGGAGAAAATAAAAACAAAACCCCGATTTAAAATTTCAAATCGGGGTTTATTATTATTTTACATCAATTTCAAAATTATTGTAATACAGTTGCCCAAAATTATCAATTCCTTGAATGTTTAGTTTTATTTTTTCTTGATTAAAGTGCGGAATTGTAAATTCGAAATTCCCATTTTCATCAGTATAAATATTTGGTATCCAGTCTATTGTTCCGTGTTTCTGAAATGATTCGCCAGAGTATGAAACATATTTAGGATTTTCGAACTCTAGTAGCGGTTGAAAACCACCTTTTATAATTAAAGATTTAGATTTTATATTGTTTCTATTCTGATTAATTCCATACGTTCTTTTTGTGTAAATTCTGATAGAACCATTAGAACCATCTCCACCCATACCATATCCATGTTTATTGATGTAAATTTCATCAACATCTATTAATAGAATGTTAGTTAAAAGGGAAAAATCACTAACGGGTCCATTATCTAAAAATACAGCAGGACTTCTTGACCCCATAATTGACCGTATAGAACGGCTTCTAATTGCAACAGTTCCTGCTTCTTGGCTTACATCATAGCCGTGAGAAGCAATAAAAGATAAAACATCTCTAAATGAAGTAACGTCGCTATCATTTATTTTATAACCTTTAGCCATTGAATTGTTGTATTCTCTTTCTTTTTCAAGTTTCTCTTTTTTAACTTCTATTACTTGAACATCTTCAAGAACAGTAACATTTTCTAATCTTGGAAAATCAAAATTCGTATCAAAATCGTTTTTAACAAATTTTTCAGTAATGCAGAAAGACTTTTTTATTTCACTCTTTTTGTTGAATTTTCTGTTGTTATTTATAATTCTTGAATAAATATTTAGACTTTGTAACTTTTCATCGTTTTTAATTAATGAAAAGTGAAAATTTGAAGAATCTACTGCTAATATATTTTTAAATTCAAATTCATTTTTATCATTTAAAGTCGTTGTCTCATCTATATTATTAACCGAAAACAATCTTAATTTTTCTTTTGGTCCAACTTTTTGGTTAACTTTTCCTTCTATATTTATACCAATATCAAATGAATAAGTTTCTTTTGGAATTTCAGTTAACATTGAATTCCATTTATAATTTGTTTTAGAATGTAAAAGGACTAAATCCAATTCATATTTTTTTCTTTTATTAAAATTTTCAAAGTAGTAATCTGTATTTAGATTTTCAATTGAACAATAGTTTTTAAATACTAAATTTGAAATTATAGTATTGGATTTATTAATTGTACTTGCAATTGGAAGTGTGCTAACACTAAAATTTCCAATTCGGTTATTGATTTTTCCAGAGACTTTAATACTGTCTTTTGTTTTAATTGTTGTAAGCGTAATTTTGTTTGGAATTACGTCATTATAAATTACTCTTTCAGCGATAGATTCTAAATCACTGTTAATTAATCGAATTGAATTAATTCCTTCAGGCAGATTGGATTGATTAATAACAAATTTTTTCTGTGTAGCATCTAAAGTAAAATCAACAATATTTCCTTGATCATTTTTTTGAATAATTATTGAGTAAGGTTTGTTTTTAAATTTTTTTAAGCTCTCTTCATTAGTTTTAACTGTGATAATAATTTTCTCTTCATCAATGTAGTTTATTGCAGAAAGATTTATTCCTTCTGTAACAGGAAGGTCTAACGTTTTTAAAATAATTTTTGAATTGTGTTCAATTTCAAGGGTGTAATTTTCTATGTTCGCATTCAGAATTTCAAATTTTCCAAAACCTTCATTGTTCGTTGCAAACGAATTTACAATTTCACCTTTACTGTTTTTTACTTTTATGGTGCTAATCTTTAATCCATTTCCGAAGCAGTCTACTATGTTTACACCAACGGTATTGTCAGTATTGGCAAGTAATTTTCCGCCTTCATAAGAAATTTTTATAGAAGGATCTGATGTTTCATTGCTATTTGTTGGAACAATTTTGTCAGAAATATTAATTATTTTTAAAGGTTGAATTGTTGATTCGTTTTCTTTAAAGTTATTCATGTAATTTGTGTAAACATGAATATAATAATTGCCCGACGGTAAAGATTCATTTATTTTTATTTGCCCCAATACAATTCCATTTGAAGCATAGAAAAGATGATTAGAAATTTCTAAACCGTTTTCATCTAAAAGTGAAACATATACATTTGTGGTTTCAAAATTAAGCTTAGATTCTTTCTTTTCGATAATGTACCCCTTGAACCAGATGGTTTCATTTGTTAAATAATTGGATTTATTGAGGTGTAAAAAAATATTTTCACGATCCAATTTAAAATAATTAATTAAAGTTTCATCTATTTTACTTTTATTCAAGTTTTGAGAAAAGGATTGAATACTTAATAATAAGATAGTTATGAGGAAATATTTTTTCATGGCTTAAATTTTTATTGGTGTAAATATAAAAAAAACTGCTAGATATCATCTAGCAGTTTAAAAAAATATTTTTAAGAAAAATATTACATCATTCCTGGCATTCCTCCGCCCATTGGCATACTAGATGATTCTTCTTTGATGTCTATTAAAGCACACTCAGTAGTTAAAATCATCCCAGCTACAGAAGCTGCGTTTTCTAAAGCTACACGTGTTACTTTTTTAGGGTCGATAATTCCAGCGGCTAACATTTGAACGTATTCACCAGTTTTTGCATTAAATCCGAAATCGTCTTTTCCTTCTGTGACTTTAGCAATAACGACAGAACCTTCGCCACCTGCATTTTCAACAATAGTTCTCAAAGGAGATTCTACAGCTTTATTTATGATTTGTATTCCTGTTGCTTCGTCTGCATTTTCTGCTTTGATGTTTACTAATGCTGCTTTTGCTCTTACTAAAGCAACACCACCACCAGCAACAATTCCTTCTTCAACTGCTGCACGAGTAGCATGTAAAGCATCGTCAACTCGGTCTTTTTTCTCTTTCATTTCTACTTCAGAAGCAGCTCCAACATATAGTACTGCAACACCTCCTGCTAATTTAGCTAAACGTTCTTGCAGTTTTTCTCTATCATAATCCGAAGTTGTAGTTTCAATTTGCGATTTGATTTGGTTCACTCTTGCTTTTATGTTTTCTGCATCACCAGCACCATTTACAATTGTTGTGTTGTCTTTGTCAATAGTAATGTTTTCTGCTGTTCCAAGCATGTCTAAAGTAGTATTTTCTAATGAATATCCACTTTCTTCTGCAATTACAGTTCCACCAGTTAAGATTGCGATGTCTTCTAGCATTGCTTTTCTTCTGTCGCCAAAACCAGGTGCTTTAACTGCGGCAATTTTTAAACCACCACGCAATTTATTAACTACCAAAGTTGCTAATGCTTGTCCATCTACATCTTCTGCAATAATTAATAACGGTCTTCCAGATTGTGCTACTGGTTCTAAAACGGGTAATAATTCTTGTAAGTTTGATATTTTTTTATCGTATAATAAAACGTATGGATTGCTTAATTCAGCTACCATTTTATCTGCGTCAGTTACGAAGTAAGGCGACAAATAACCTCTGTCGAATTGCATTCCTTCCACCACATCAACGTAAGTGTCCATTCCTTTTGCTTCTTCTACAGTGATAACTCCTTCTTTTCCTACTTTTGAAAAAGCTACAGCAATTAAATCACCAATAGTATCATCATTATTCGCAGAAATAGAGGCAACTTGCTTGATTTTTTCTGAAGAATCACCAACTGCTACTGATTGTTTTCCTAATTCAGCAACAATAGTTTCAACAGCTTTATCTATTCCTCTTTTTAAATCCATTGGGTTAGCTCCTGCGGCTACATTTTTCAAACCTTCTTTAACGATGGCTTGCGCCAAAACAGTCGCAGTTGTTGTTCCATCACCTGCTAAATCATTGGTTTTAGAAGCTACTTCTTTGACCATTTGTGCTCCCATGTTTTCTAAAGGGTCTTGTAGTTCAATTTCTTTTGCTACCGAAACACCATCTTTAGTAACTGTTGGTCCTCCAAATGATTTTGAAATAATTACATTTCTTCCTTTTGGTCCTAAAGTAACTTTTACTGCATTTGCTAATGCGTCAACACCGCGTTTTAAACCATCGCGAGCTTCAATATCAAATTTTATATCTTTTGCCATTTTATTTTTGTTTATTGTTTAACGTTTAAATGTTTTTGTTTAATCTACGATTAAAGAATAGCATAAATTTCGTCTTCTCTCATAATCAGGTAATCTTTACCCTCATATTTGAATTCTGTTCCTGAATATTTACCATATAAAACTGTATCTCCAATTTTTACAGTCATGGTGTAGTCTTTTTTGCCATTTCCCACGGCTACTACAGTACCTTTTTGTGGTTTCTCTTTTGCAGTATCAGGAATAATAATTCCTGAAGCGGTTGTAGTTTCTGCTGCTAATGGAGCAATTACTACGCGATCTGAAATAGGTTTAATGTTTAATGACATAATTGTATATTTTGTTTATTAAAATTAATTTGTTGCTAACAGTTTTTCAGAAATTGTGCCAAAGCTATTTTCTGACAATTTTTCGGTAAAAAAAATGCCAGCACTGACATGCTGGCATTTGTATATTTAATATCAATTCTTATTTTGTAGAATCAGTTGCAACAGGTGCTGCAGTAGCAGGTGTTTGTTGGTTTGCTTGAGGTGTTGTTGGAATTGTAGTTGTTGGAACACTCATTTCTTCTTCTCCTAAGATTTTTGAACCCGTTGCTCCACCACCATCAAAACTTAAGCTTGAAAGTAATATTAAAGCAATTAAAATTCCTCCTAATGTCCAAGTACTTTTATCTAAAAAGTCTGTAGTTTTTTGTACACCACCTAATTGTTGAGAACCACCAAAAGAAGAAGATAAACCTCCACCTTTAGGGTTTTGAACCATAATAGCTAAGATTAATAAAAAACAAACAATTGTTATCGCAATTAAAAAACCTGTAAATCCCATAATTAATTATTATTTTGTTGTAAATTTTTGATTTCATTTATTCGGTCTGCAAAGAAACTACTTTTTTCTGGATATTTCAAAATTAATATTTCATAAGCTTGTATTGCTTTGTTATATTTTTTTTGTTCCAAATACACTTTTGCTAGTGTTTCAGTCATTAAATGTGTTGGTTCTTCAACGCTTTTAGTAATATTTGCAGGAGTTTTCGTTATATCTTTTACTGGAGCAATTTTTGGATTGGCTTCAATAAATTTATCAATTATATCTATTTTTTTTTGTTTGTCGGAATCAATTTCTGGTTGATTTTCTTCAAAATTACGTTCTATAGGTGTAAATTTTGTCAATTGCAACCATTCCTGAAATGAGTGTTTCTCAGAAGGCGTAAAAGGCAATGGTTTTCCAATTTCTAATTTTTCTTCTGTAGTTGTTTCTGTTAATTCTGTTTTAATTGTTCCTTCATTTTTGGGTACAATTTCTATTTCAGGTAAAACAATAACTTCTTCTATATGATGTACTTCTATATTAAGCAACGATTTATGAATCTCATCAATTTTATCTTGCTGAATTGAAACGAAATTTGCGGATGTTATAAACTCAAATAAAACAGTTCTATCCGTTGTATGTGCTGCTGTTTTTTTTAATTCGTAGTTGTATCTAAAACTTTCTTGATTATACAATCCTTTTAAATGCAAAGCACGAGCTGCTTGAAAGTATGGAAACTGCAAGACAACATTTTCTAAAGCTATCGTTTGTTTTTCGTTGGTAGCTTCAGGTTTGTTTAAAAGGTATGTTAAATCAGATATATTCAAAGTTTATATATTAATTACCATTTTGCTAGTGATTCGTTAAAAACATCTTGTGTGATTCGTTCAAAAATTACATCTAAAGCTGTAGTTAATTGTGAACCTACTAATTGTTGATTGGCATCAAAATCATAAAAAAATGAAAAACGTTTTTCAAAATTATCATCTTCTTTTTTTCTATTGACAAATCGAACCATTACAGCAATGGTTAATCTATTTTGAGCAGCTCTTTGATCTGCCGTAGCAGTCATAGGCGTAATTCGATATTCAACAATTTCACCTTCATAAAGTAGGTCTCCTCCTTCAGAAGTCAAGTTCAAATTGGTTTGACTTTGAATGATATCTTGTAATTCTAAAGTGAATGTTCTTTCAATGCCAGGTTCGATTA
Source organism: Flavobacterium sp. N2820 (assembly GCF_025947285.1). Classification (NCBI taxonomy): domain Bacteria; kingdom Pseudomonadati; phylum Bacteroidota; class Flavobacteriia; order Flavobacteriales; family Flavobacteriaceae; genus Flavobacterium; species Flavobacterium sp. N2820. Next base: position 2,891,447 of record NZ_CP110008.1, read on the forward strand.
ATTCAGCATTATTTTGAAAATAATTTACCTGAAAAGTTTCGGCATCTATTTGTCCAGTTCCAGTTAAATTATAAACACCACAACTGTTTACAACAAGTGAAATGGCTATACTAAAAGCGATTATTAAATATCTCATTATAAATCGTATTGTTTTATTTTTCTATAAAGTGTTCGTTCTGAAATGCCTAATTCGTCAGCTGCTGCTTTTCGTTTTCCTTTATTTCGATCCAAAGATTTTTTGATTAACTCAATTTCTTTTGCTTCTAAACTCAAAGTCTCTTCTTCATCAACGGTTTCTGCAAATAGATAATTTTCATCGTCATCGTCTTCAAATTCTTCTTGCAATAGATTATTTTGATTTGGAAGCATTTCAACTCTTGGCTCTTCTTCGAAAATAGTATTTTCTTCGGGCTTACCGTAAATTTTCTGAATTAATCCTTTATTGGCTTCTTGCACTTTTGAACTTCCGTTTTGCATTAATTCCATCGTAAGCTTTTTCAAATCGTTCAAATCGCTTTTCATATCAAAAAGAACTTTGTACAAAATTTCTCTTTCGTTGCTAAAATCACTTTCCGATTTTTTAGTTCCAATTACCGAAGGTAAATTTGCGTTTTCCTGAGGTAAATAGGAGTGAAGTGTTTGCAAAGAAATCTCACGCTTCGTTTCTAAAACTGAAATTTGTTCGGCTACATTGCGCAATTGACGGATATTTCCGCTCCATCTGTATTTTATAAGTAATTGAATTGCATCGTCATCTAATTTAATAGGTGGCATTTTGTATTTGTGTGCAAAATCGGCAGCAAATTTTCTAAACAATAAATGAATGTCTTCTTTGCGTTCGCGAAGTGGTGGCAACATAATGTCAACCGTACTCAATCTATAAAATAAATCTTCACGAAATTTGCCTTTTTCAATCGCATCAAACATGTTTACGTTGGTAGCAGCTACAATACGAACATTTGTTTTTTGTACTTGCGAAGAACCGACTTTGATAAATTCCCCATTTTCTAAAACACGTAATAAGCGTACTTGAGTGGTTAATGGTAATTCACCAACTTCATCTAAAAATATAGTTCCGCCATCAGCTACCTCAAAATACCCTTCACGCGTGTTAGTTGCACCAGTAAACGAGCCTTTTTCGTGACCAAAAAGTTCACTATCAATTGTTCCTTCAGGAATTGCACCGCAGTTTACTGCAATATATTTTCCATGTTTTCTGTGCGAAAGTGAGTGAATGATTTTTGGAATACTTTCTTTTCCAACACCACTTTCACCTGTTACCAATACCGAAATATCCGTTGGAGCAACCTGAATGGCTTTCTCCACGGCACGATTGAGTTTTGGGTCGTTCCCAATAATTTCAAATCGTTGTTTTATAGCTTGTACTGATTCCATTTTATAATTTATAATTAATAATTGACAATTGATAATTTAGATATTTTCTAATTGTTCATTATCCATTGTTAATTTTTAATTGTTTTAGTTCATTATTTCAGAATATCCAACCGCTTCTCCAATTAAAGTTGCAGCGGTACAATCTGTGATTTTTACTAATACGAATTCGCCTACTTTGTAATTTTCTTTTGGGAAAACCACTACTGTATTTTGAGAGTTTCTTCCGCTCCAGTGCACATCAGAACGTTTTGATTCTTTTTCAATCAATACTTCCACTTCTTGTCCAATGAAACGTTGTGTTCTTTCTAATCCGTGTTTTTGTTGTAAATCTACAATTTCGGTTAACCTACGTTTTTTAACTTCTTCTGGCACATCGTCTTCCATTTTTCTAGCAGCTAATGTTCCTGGGCGTTCTGAATACGCAAACATAAATCCAAAATCATATTTTACATATTCCATCAAACTCAAGGTGTCCTGATGATCTTCTTCAGTTTCTGTTGGGAAACCTGCAATCATATCTTGCGACAATGAAATGTCTGGAATAATTGAATATATTTTATCAATCAACGCCATGTATTCTTCACGGGTGTGTTGACGATTCATTTCTTTTAAAATTCTTGTGCTTCCACTTTGAACAGGTAAGTGAATGTAGTTGCAAATGTTATGGTGTTTCGCAATAACATGCAATACTTCTTCATGCATATCTTGCGGATTCGAAGTAGAAAATCTAAAACGCATTTTTGGGAACAATGTAGCACATTTGTCTAACAATTGCGCAAAATCCATAGCAGTAGCTTTTTGCATTTCTGTAGCTTTGTCGTAGTCTTTTTTCAAACCACCGCCATACCAAAGGTAACTGTCTACATTTTGTCCTAACAAGGTTACTTCTTTAAATCCTCTATCGTATAAATCTTGAATTTCATCAATAATACTTTGTGGTTCACGGCTACGCTCACGACCACGTGTAAAAGGAACAACGCAAAACGTGCACATATTGTCGCAACCTCTAGTAATCGAAACAAAAGCATTAACGCCGTTACTGTTTAAACGAACAGGTGAAATATCGCCATACGTTTCTTCTTTCGAAAGAATTACGTTGATGGCATCTCTACCTTCTTCTACTTCGGCTAATAAATTTGGTAAATCTTTGTAAGCATCGGGTCCAACCACCATGTCTACAATTTTTTCTTCTTCTAAAAACTGACTTTTTAAACGTTCTGCCATACAACCTAAAACCCCAACTTTCATGGTTGGATTGATTTTCTTTACAGCGTTGTATTTTTCTAAACGTTTACGAATCGTTTGTTCTGCTTTATCGCGAATAGAACAAGTATTTACCAAAACTAAATCAGCATCTTCTAAGTTTTGAGTAGTATTATATCCGTTTTCATAAAGAATAGACGCCACAATTTCGCTGTCCGAAAAATTCATTTGGCAACCATAACTCTCTATAAAAAGTTTTTTTGTATTTCCTTCTTTTTGGTCAAGCACTAAACTCTGACCTTGTTTTTTCTCGTCAATTTCCTTTTCCATATAAAGATTTCCTTTAAATCAGTCTGCAAAGATAATACTAAATTATAAAATCTGACAAGATGGCAGAAAAGGTTTAACATGAAATTTTAATTATTTTTATTTTGAGATGATAGAACTATGTTTTTGCTACATTTTACACCTATATATATAGGTGTAAATTATGTTATAAATGAATTAATTATTGGTAAAAATGCATTCAAGAAGGTGAAATTTAAAAAAAATAGATACTTTTGCGATTCAAAAAAATGTGAAATGGCAAAGAATTTAGTAATCGTTGAGTCACCAGCTAAGGCAAAAACCATCGAGAAATTTCTGGGAAGTGAGTATCAAGTAGAGTCGAGTTACGGCCATATTGCCGACTTGCCTTCAAGAGAAATTGGTGTAGATGTAGAAAATGGTTTTAAACCTAAATATGAAGTTTCTGCTGATAAAAAAGCATTAGTGACCAAATTAAAAGGATTAGCTAAAAATGCCGAAATGGTTTGGTTGGCTTCCGATGAGGACCGCGAGGGAGAAGCAATTTCTTGGCACTTATCTGAAGAGCTAAAACTAAAGCCAGAAAAAACGAAACGTATCGTTTTTCACGAAATTACGAAATCGGCTATCCAAAAAGCAATTGAAAATCCGAGAGGAATTGATTATAATTTAGTAAACGCACAACAAGCGCGTAGAGTTTTAGATAGATTAGTAGGTTACGAATTGTCACCAGTGCTTTGGAAAAAAGTAAAAGGCGGATTATCTGCAGGTCGTGTGCAATCGGTTTCTGTTCGTTTGATTGTAGAACGCGAAAGAGAAATTCAAAATTTCAACCCAGAAGCTTCTTACAGTATTACAGCGGAATTCACTAACGAAACTGGAAAAACATTCAAAGCAAAATTACCTAAGAACTTCGCCACTAAAAAAGAAGCAGAAGATTTCTTAACTAAAAATATTGGTTCCTCTTACAAAGTAGGAGATTTAGAAACCAAACCTACAAAAAAATCACCAGCAGCACCTTTTACCACTTCAACGTTACAACAAGAAGCGGCTAGAAAGTTGTATTTACCTGTTGGAATTACGATGCAAATTGCACAACGTTTATACGAAGCCGGACTTATAACGTATATGAGAACGGATAGTGTAAACCTTTCGCAAGAAGCAATGGCAGCCGCTCAAGCTGAAATTACTAGTTATTATGGAAAGGAATTTTCTAAACCAAGAAGTTTTAATACCAAATCAAAAGGAGCACAAGAAGCGCATGAGGCAATTCGTCCAACGGATATGTCGCGTCACACAGTTGATATTGATAGAGACCAAGCGCGTTTATACGATTTAATTTGGAAAAGAACGTTAGCTTCTCAAATGAGCGATGCCGAATTAGAAAGAACCAATGTAAAAATAGAAGCAAGTAATCATTCAGAAATTTTTACAGCAACTGGAGAAGTTATCAAATTTGAAGGTTTCTTGAAAGTATATTTAGAAGGCAATGACGACGACGATGAAGAACAAGAAGGAATGTTGCCTGCCTTAAAAGTTAATGAAAAACTTACCAATAATTATATCACGGCTACGGAACGTTTTTCACGTCCGCCAAGTCGTTACACCGAAGCTTCTTTGGTAAAAAAATTAGAAGAATTAGGAATAGGTCGTCCGTCTACTTATGCGCCAACTATTTCTACGATTATTGCCAGAACTTATGTAGAAAAAGGAAGTTTTGAAGGTCAAGAACGAAAATACACACAAATAGTTTTAAAAAATAGCGAAGTAAAAGCACAAGTTTTAACCGAAAATGTAGGTTCAGACAAAGGAAAGTTAGTTCCAACTGATATTGGAATTATTGTAAATGATTTCTTAGTAAAAAATTTCGGAACTATTTTAGATTATAACTTCACAGCAAAAGTGGAGCAAGATTTTGACGAAATTGCAGAAGGGAAAGTGGATTGGGCAAAAATGATGAATGATTTCTACAAGCATTTCCATCCAAATGTAGTTGATGTTGAAAAAAATGCGGATAGAGAAAGTGGTGAGCGTATTTTAGGTGTGCATCCTGTTTCGGGCAAACAAGTTTCTGTACGTTTAGGAAAATATGGAGCAATGGCTCAAATTGGAGATATTGACGAAGAAAACAAGCAATTTGCAAGTTTACGTCAAGATCAAAACATTGGAAATATTACATTAGAAGAAGTATTGAATTTGTTTTTACTTCCAAAGCAATTAGGAACATACAAAGGGGAAGAAATTGAAGTAAATAATGGTCGTTTTGGACCTTATGTTAAATTTGGAACCCAATTTATTTCATTGCCAAAAGGCGTTGATCCAATGGATGTAACCATGGAAACGGCTCAAGGTTTAATTGATGAAAAAGTACAAGCTGATGCTCCAATTGGAACTTATGATAATTTACCAATTCAAAAAGGTGTTGGTCGTTTTGGTCCTTTCATCAAATGGAATGGAATGTTTATCAATGTAAATAAAAAATACAATTTTGATCATTTATCTCAATCAGATTTAAACGAGTTAATCGAAGAAAAACAGCAAAAAGACATTGATAAAGTAGTTCACGATTGGAAAGAAGAAGGTATCAAAGTAGAAAAGGCACGTTGGGGGCGTTCGGTAATTACAAAAGGAAAAATTAAAATTGAATTGAGTAAAGATGTTGATGCTTCTAAATTAACCTTGGCGCAAGTTCAAGAAATGATTGAGAAAAAAACACCTGCCAAAAAAGCTCCAGCAAAAAAAGCACCAGCAAAGAAAACAACCGCAAAAAAGAAATAATCAATGGTTTTTGATTTTTTACAACCTGTTTCAGCTTCAGTTGAAGAATTTATTTCAAAATTATCTAATCAAACATTAGGTAAAAAAGTTGCGCTGCATACACAAACCGATTTTCCAGTTTTAGAAAATGTTTCATTATCAATTATTACAGTAAATGAAAACAGAGGAGGAAATGGAACAAACGAAGATTTTGGTTTTGAAGATTTTAGAAAACAATTTTACAGTTTATATCCAGGAAATTGGAATGTTTCTATTGTAGATTTAGGAACTATTGAAGCCGGTGCAAGTGTTGAGGATACTTATTTTGTTGTAAAAAAACTTGTTGAAGATCTTATAAAGAAAAATATTACACCAATTATTATAGGAGGAAGTCAGGATTTAACCTACGCCATGTATCGTGCATATGATAATTTAGATCAAATGGTGAACCTGGTGGCTGTGGATAATCAATTTGATTTTGCTAAAGAAGGTGCTTTTGCATCAAGTTCATTTTTGTCAAAAATTATTGTAGAGGAGCCAAATAATCTATTCAATTATGCAAATTTAGGCTACCAAACTTATTATAATTCGCAAGAAGAGATTGATTTAATCGAGAAACTATATTTTGAAGCTTATCGTTTAGGTGAGGTTTCTAATACTATTTCTGTAGCAGAACCTGTTTTTAGGGATGCGGATTTAGTAAGTATTGATCTTTCGTCGGTTCAGTCTGCATTTTCTGGAAATTTCAAACAATTCAGTCCTAATGGATTCAATGGGAAAGAGATTTGTGCATTAACACGTTACGCTGGAATAAGTGATAAAGTTTCATCGTTAGGAATTTTTAATTTTAATGGCATAGCCCAAGAAAATGTTTTAATTGCGCAAATGATTTGGTATTTTATTGAAGGTTTTAGTTTTCGTTCAAACGAGTACCCTTTTGGGACAAAAGATAATTATATTAAATATATTGTACCTATAGAAAACGAAGAGTTGATTTTTTACAAGAGTAATAAAACAGGTCGTTGGTGGATAGAAATACCTTTTTTAACAAATGTTAACAATAAATTAAAAAGAATTACGTTATTACCTTGCACAAATGAAGATTATTTAGCAGCTTGCGAGCAAGAAATACCTGAAAGATGGTGGAAAGCGCAGCGAAGAAATGTATTGTAAATCAGTTGTTTTGCAGTGCTTAAGAGTCCGATTGTGTAAGAGTATTATTAATTTTTAATATTTTTTGTACGTTTTTAAAAAAAAAATTGTTTTTTTGAAAATTATTGAATAGGTTTACGCCCTTAAAAAGAAGTTACATTTAACCCAAATTTATATGAAGAAGTTTGTTGCATTTTCAGCAATTTTGTCATTGTTTATCAGTTGTGGTAAAGGCGATAAAGGAGAAGTAGTAGGAGTTAAAGGAAGAAAATGGCATCCTGAGAAGCCTTATGGGATGACATTAGTTCCTGGAGGAGCCTTTATTATGGGTAAATCAGATGATGATTTAGCTAATATACAAGACGCACCTACAAAAACAGTTACCGTACGTTCATTTTATATGGATGAAACAGAAATCACAAACAGTGAGTATCGTCAATTTGTTGAATGGGTAAAAGACTCAACAATAATGACTCGTTTAGCTATTTTAGCAGACGAACAAGGTAAAAAACCTGGTGATGGTATTGGTGATTTTGCCTTTGCTGATGTTGATCCAGCAAAAATGACTCCTTATGATAAATATATGTATGAAAATTATTACAGTCTTGGTACTGATGATGATATTTATGCAGGGAGAAAATTGAACAGAAAAGTAAAATTGATAAAAGAACCTTCTAAATATCCTGATGAATTTTATGTAGAAGTAATGGATTCAATGTATTTACCTGAGTCTGAGTCGTATAATGGTTTAAAGACTATCGATGCTTCGAAATTAAAATTTAAATACAATCAAGTTGATTTAAATAAAGCGGTAAAGAAAAAGGGGCGTAAAAACTTTTATGAAGATGCGCCGCCAATTGAAATTTATCCTGATACAACAGCATGGATTAAAGATTTTGCTTACTCATATAATGAACCAATGCATAATGACTATTTTTGGCATCAAGCATATGGAGATTATCCAGTAGTAGGGGTGTCTTGGAATCAGGCTAAAGCATTTTGTGCTTGGAGAACAATGTATAAAAATGCTTATGTTAAAAAGAAAAAAGGAAGAGATCAAGTAAATTCATTCCGTTTACCAACTGAGGCTGAATGGGAATATGCTGCAAGAGGTGGTATTTCAGGAGCAACATATCCTTGGGGTGGTCCTTATGCTAAAAATGACAGAGGTTGCTTTATGGCTAATTTCAAACCAAACCGTGGAGATTACGCTGCAGATGGTGCTTTATATACAGTAGAAGCAAAATCATATGAGCCTAATGATTATAATTTGTACAATATGGCGGGTAATGTCGCTGAATGGACAGAATCTTCATATTTTGCTGAGGCATACGAATTTGTTTCAACTATGAATCCACACGTAGCGGACAAAACAAACCAACGTAAAGTTGTTCGTGGTGGTTCTTGGAAAGATGTAGGTTACATGTTACAAGTTTCTACTCGTGATTTCGAATACGCTGATTCAGCAAGAAGTTACATCGGTTTTAGAACTGTTCAAGATTACATGGGGACAGCTGCAACTGGTAACAGACCAAAATAGTATTTAACCAATTTTTATATAATTAACTTAACTAACTAAAATTTATTTATTATGGCATTATTATCACCAAAAGTTATGAATTTCTCATATGGTATGGGAGCTGCGATTGTTATTATTGGAGCATTATTCAAAATTGCTCACTTTGAAATTGGACCTTTAACGGGTACTGTTATGTTAACCATTGGTCTTGTAACAGAAGCTGCAATTTTTGCAATTTCTGCGTTTGAAGAGCCGGCAAAAGAACTTGATTGGTCATTAGTTTACCCTGAATTAGCAGGTGGTGAAGCTACTGGAAAAAAAGCAAAAACTGAAAATCCTGCTGAAGCACAAGGATTATTATCTCAAAAATTAGATAATATGTTAAAAGAAGCTAAAATTGATGGTGAATTAATGGCAAGCTTAGGAAATAGTATTAAAAATTTCGAAGGAGCTGCAAAATCTATTTCTCCAACTGTAGATGCTATGGCTGGTCAAAAGAAATATGCTGAAGAAATGTCTACGGCAGCTGCGCAAATGGAAGCTTTAAATAACTTATATAAATTACAATTAGACAGTGCTTCTAGAAATGCTACTGCAAATCAAGAGATTGCTGATAATGCAGCTAAATTAAAAGAACAAATGCAATCTATGACTTCAAACATTGCATCTTTAAATGCTGTTTACGGAGGTATGCTTACTGCAATGAGTAACAGAGGATAATTAGTTTTATCGTTAAATATTTATTAATTAAAACTAATTTAAAGAAAAAATGGCAGGAGGAAAATTAACCCCTAGACAGAAGATGATTAACCTAATGTACTTGGTTTTTATCGCAATGTTGGCAATGAATATGTCAAAAGAAGTACTTTCGGCTTTTGGTTTGATGAATGAAAAATTCGAAACATCAAATGAATCTGCTTCTAAATCTAATGAGCAAAGTTTAGCTGCTTTAGATTTAAAGGCTAAAGAATCAAAAGGAGAATTTATAAATGCTGCTGTAACAGCACATAAAGTATCTGATGCATCTAAAAAGTTTTATAGTTTTATAGAAACTTTGAAAATAGAAAATTTAAAAGGAACTGAGTCTGAAGATGGTAAATTGCCTTATGAAGCTATGGATAAAGCTGATAACTTAGATCATAGTTGGTTTACTGGCGATGGTTATACTAAAAGAGGTAATGAAGTTATGTCAGCTATTGAAAGCTATAAATCAGAAATGAAATCTGCTTTGAGTGATTCTAAGTATAGTGTTATCTTAAAACAAGTTAATGATGCTTTTAATACTGCGGATGTTAAAAATAAAGAAGGAGTAAGTGTTAAATTTCTAGATTATCATTTTAAAGGATTTCCTCAGATTGCATCATTAGCTAAGTTGTCTGCATGGCAAAGCGATATTAAAAAAATCGAAACTGATGTAATTAATTCTGCACTTGGTAAAGCTGCTGTTGATGAATCTTCTTATAGTAAATTTGAAGCAATTGTTGTTTTAGAAAAGAATGCTTATTTTGCAGGTGAACAAGTTTCTGGTAAAGTTGTTTTGGGTAAATATGATCCAAACGCAAAATTTGAAGGTTTTGTTGGTCCTGGGAAATTAGTAAATGGTCAAGCTGTTATTTCAACTACCGCTGGAGGTATTGGTGAACAAACTTTAGCTGGTTCTTTTAATTTTAAAGAAAATGGTAAACCAATTAATCTTCCATTTAAAGGTACTTATGTTGTAGTACCTCGCCCTAATCAAGCAATAATTTCAGCTGATAAAATGAATGTTGTTTATCGTGGAGTACCTAATCCTATCTCTGTTTCTGTTCCTGGTATAGCTTCTAACAAAGTTAATGCAAGTGCTCCTGGAATGACTAAAGTAGGAGATGGAAAGTTTATGTTAAAACCTCAATCAGGTGCTGAAGTTAAAATTAGTGTAACAGCTACAATGCCTGATGGTAAACCAATGTCAAGTGCTCAAGTATTTAGAATTAAAGGTTTGCCTGCACCAACTGGTAAAGTTGGAGGTACTGACAAAAATAAAGGTCCAAAATCTAATTTAGAAGTGTGTTCAGTTACTGCTGTTATGGAAGATTTTGATTTTCCAGTTAGCGTTAATGTAACTCAATTTAATATTAAAGTTCCAGGTCAGCCAACTATTGTTGTATCTGGGAGCAAGATGGATTCAAGAGCAAGAGCAGCAATTGCTAAAGCTTCAAGAGGAGATATTGTTATCATTTCTGAAATTAAAGCAAGTTTCCAAGGAATTGATCAGGTTGCAAAACGTGTATCGCCTTGTACTTACGAAATACAATAAAAAACTATATTTTGTGTTTATAGTATAAACCAAATAAAAATGAATAAAGATGAATTGGAGAAATAGTATTGCAATTTTAGTATTAGGTTTAAGTACTTCTTTTACCTTTGCTCAGTCTAATCTTTTGAACGCTAAAACACCTGATCAAATCGGGAAAAAAACGGAAGCAGAATTAAGTGCAGACAATGATAAACCATTACCTTACGGATATGTTCATGACAGAGATATCTTAATGGGTAAACGTATGTGGGAAGTTATTGATTTAGATGAAAGAGTAAACTTTCCGCTTTATTTTCCTGTAGATGGTGATGTTATGTCTTCTCCAGATAGAAGACCACTTTATAATGTTTTAATTTCTGCAATTAAAGAAGGAAAAATTTCTGAAGTATATGATTCTAGTTATTTCACTACTAAGAAAACATTAAAAGATATTGAAGCTTCTTTGTTTAAAATTGACACATCTGATGTTGGTAGAGAACAAATGAATGAAGATATTGATGCTTACAGACAAGGTTCTAAACAAATTTCTGAAGAGTATATTAGAAAAACAGAAATTCAAGCTTACAATGTTGATGCATATAAAGTTGTTGGATACTGGTATTTTGATAAACGTCAAGGAGAATTAAAATACAGAATGTTAGGTATTTGTCCTATGGTTCCCGATGTTTATACAATGGGAAATGAAGAAACAGAGGAAGAAATGGTTGAATTATTTTGGGTTTATTTCCCAGCTTCTAGAGATGTATTACATGAAGCTAAAGCTTTTAATAACAGAAACTCTGCAATGTCTTTTACATTTGACCATTTATTAAATGCAAGACGTTTCAGTGGAGTAGTTTATCAAGAAGAAAATGTGTATGGCGATCGTATGATTAAAGATTATATGAAAGAAAATGCACAAATGCAATTATTAGAATCTGAGCGCGTAAAAGAAAAAATTCGCGACTTTGAACAAGATATGTGGAATTATTAATTTTATTTCTCCAATTTCATTTAAAAAAACTCTTACCATTGGTAAGAGTTTTTTAATTTTACACCATGATAGATTTTTTAATCGTTGGAAATGGTTTAGCTGGTATTTCATTTGCTGAAATTGCCCTACAAAACAATAAATCAGTTTTTGTATTTGATAATAATTCGCAACCTTCATCTCGCGTAGCCGGTGGATTATATAATCCAGTTGTGTTAAAGCGTTTCAGTGAAGTTTGGAAAGCTAAAGAACAAATCGACTTTGCATTCCCGTTGTATCATAATATTCAAACTAAATTAGATGTGGTTTTCGATTTTGAAATGCCAATTCTTCGTAAATTATTTTCTATAGAAGAACAAAATAATTGGTTCCAAGCAGCTGATAAACCAAATTTAGCACCTTTTTTAGATTCAAAATTAGTTACAAATTCTTATGAAAGTATTGCTTCTCCATTTCACTATGGAAAAGTGAATCATACTGGTTATCTTGAAATTTCAATTTTAATAGGAGCGTATTCTAATTATCTGAAATCACTAAATAGTTTTTCTGACGATGCTTTTGTTTATGATGAAATTGAATTTTTAGATGGATTCATTCAATATAAAAACATTAAAGCTAGGCATATTATCTTTGCAGAAGGTTTTGGATTACACGCTAATCCTTATTTTAATGATTTGCCGTTAGACGGAACTAAAGGTGAATTGTTAATTATAAAAGCACCAAAATTGCAATTAGATGTAGTTGTAAAATCAAGTGTTTTTATTTTACCCATAGGTAAAGATTTATACAAAGTTGGAGCAACGTATGATTGGTCAGATAAAACGAACAAGCCAACCGAAGCTGGAAAACAAGAATTAGTTGAAAAACTTTCTGAATTAATTTCGTGTGATTTTGAAATTATAAAACATTTTGCGGGTGTTCGCCCAACAGTTAAAGACAGAAGACCATTAGTTGGAACACATCCAATTCATTCGCAATTGCATGTTTTAAACGGTTTAGGTACTCGTGGAGTTATGCTTGGTCCTTATTTAGCGAATCAACTATTTCAGCATATTGAAAATAGTATTCCTTTGGAAAAAGAAATTGATATTACTAGATGTTATAAAAAAAACCGAAACTAAATTGTTTCGGTTTTTTGGTTATCTAAGTGTCGCTTTTTTCTCTCCTTTGTGTTTTTCCCAGTCCTTATCATAACTCATAAACATATTAATCCATACGTTTCTTGATAAACGCATAATTACTGGCATAAAAACGATTAATGTTGCAATAATTACGATGAAATTATTAATTAAACTTTTTTCACCAACAAAGAAATAAGTGATAATAAATGCAGCTACACCAAATGCAATTCCAAGTGCATAACTCACATACATGGCTCCATAAAAAAAAGAAGGTTCCATTTTATATTTGGTTCCACAATGACTACAATTTTCGTGCATTTTATAAACATCAACAACATTATACGGATTTTTGTCTAAATACATGCTTTCTTCATGACAAGTTGGACAACTTCCTGTTAAAATACTATTTAATTTGGATCCTTTTTTTAACATTTGCAAAATATTTTACACAAAGGTACAATAACAAATAATCTGTTGTGTAACAATTATTACAAATATCAATTTGTTTAACGAGAATTTGTTTTTTTTAGTTGTAGACTTTTAAACTCATAAGCTTTTAAACTCATATACTTTTTAAATGCTAAACATACATAATTTATCGGTTTCATTTGGTGGAACTTATCTTTTTGAAGAAGTTACTTTTAGACTAGGTTCTGGAGATAGAGTAGGACTAGTTGGAAAAAACGGTGCTGGAAAATCAACTATGTTGAAAATTTTAGCCAAAGATTTTGCTCCAGATTCGGGTCAAATAGCTACAGAGAAGGAAGTAAAAATGGGATTTCTTCGTCAGGATATCGATTTTGTCAAGGGAAGAACTGTTTTGGAAGAAGCCTACCAAGCTTTTGAAGAAATTAAACGTGCCGAATTTCGAATCGACGAAATCAATCACCAACTAGTTACAAGAACCGATTATGAAAGTCAGGAATATTCCGATTTAATTGAAGAATTGAGCGATGTAACGCATCATTATGAAGTATTAGGTGGTTATAATTATGTTGGAGATACCGAAAAAATTCTTTTAGGTCTTGGATTTAAAAGGGAAGATTTTGAAAATCAAACTGATACTTTTTCAGGCGGTTGGAGAATGCGTATCGAATTAGCAAAATTATTATTACAATCAAACGATATCCTACTTTTAGATGAGCCAACCAATCACTTGGATATTGAAAGTATCATTTGGTTGGAAGGTTTTTTGCGAAATTTCCCCGGAGTAGTCGTAATTGTTTCGCACGATAAAATGTTTTTGGATAATGTTACCAATCGAACCATTGAAATTTCTTTAGGAAAAGCCTACGATTTTAATAAACCGTATTCAGAATATTTGGTATTGCGTCAGGAAATTCGTGAAAAGCAATTGGCAACTCAAAAAAATCAGGCTAAAAAAATAGAAGAAACGGAGAAACTAATTGAGAAATTTCGTGCCAAGGCTTCAAAAGCTTCAATGGCGCAATCGTTGATTAAAAAATTAGATAAAGTTGAACGAATTGAAGTGGATGAAGACGATAATTCGGTGATGAATATATCGTTTCCAGTTTCACAAACACCAGGAAGAGTTGTTGTTGAAGCAGAACACGTTACCAAAGCGTATGGTGACAAAACCATTTTAAAAGATATTTCACTTTTAGTAGAAAGAGGAAGTAAAGTGGCTTTCGTTGGTCAAAACGGACAGGGAAAATCAACATTTATGAAAGCCATTGTAAACGAATTTGAATACGAAGGTTCTATTAAATTAGGTCATAATGTGCAATTGGGTTACTTTGCGCAAAATCAAGCGGAATATTTAGATGGCGAAATCACATTGTTACAAACTATGGAAGACGCTGCAACGGATACGAATCGTTCTAAAGTTCGCGATATGTTGGGTTCGTTTTTATTTCGTGGTGATGATGTAGAGAAAAAAGTAAAAGTGCTTTCGGGTGGCGAACGAAATCGTTTGGCGCTTTGTAAATTGCTTTTACAACCTATAAACGTTTTGGTTATGGATGAGCCGACCAATCACTTAGATATTAAGTCTAAAAACGTTTTAAAGGCCGCTTTAAAGCAGTTTGAAGGAACTTTGTTATTGGTTTCTCATGACCGTGATTTCTTGCAAGGCATGTCTAATATTGTGTACGAATTCAAAGATCAGAAAATTAGAGAATATTTAGGCGACATTAACTTTTTCTTAGAACAGAAAAATGCGATGAATATGCGCGAAATTGAAAAGAAAGATGTAGTTACGAATGCAAATGCGAATAAAGCAGCAAAAAATATTTCATACGAAGATCAAAAGAAAGCTAAATCATTGCAAAATAGATTAAGTAAAATTGAAAGTCAAATTCAGCAATTAGAAAAAGACATTCAGCACGACGATAAAGCCTTAGCCTCAAATTACGACAAACATATTGAAGATGCTACTTTTTTTGCAGCTTACGAAAAAAAGAAAAAAGAGTTGGAAAAATTATTAGAAGATTGGGAAAATATACAATTAGAAATTGAAGAGTTGAATAGTTAGTTTTTTAACTTTCAAAAGATATAAATGGCAACTTTTTTTCAATAGTTGTCATTTTTGTTTTTAAATCTGCTATAAACTTCTGATGACTTTCCGTATTCTTATTAAACGGACGATGCTTCAGTCCTCTTTGAATGGAGCAAATCTCATTCATTAATCCAAATTCTGTTTCCGAAATAGTATTTTCAAAAAATTTAATCCATATGTAATCTATAGCTGTTTGATTAGGATGTAACATATCTTCGGCATAAAAACGATAATCACGCAGTTCATCCATCATGATTTCATAAGAAGGGAAATAGCTGGAAGAAGGAAATTGGAAATTGTAGGCATGTAAAGCAGCAATCAAATGTGCTTTGCTCAGCGTATTTTCCATAAAACCATCTTTAATATGCCGAACAGGAGAAACCGTATAAATGAATTTACAATTAGGGTTAACCGAATGAATTAAAGTATGGATATTCTTCAAACTTTTCTCAGTTTCTTCAATAGTAAGTAATTCTTTTGTAAACTGTTTTTGCGGCACTTTATGGCAATTGGCAACTACTTGGTTGGTTTTGATGTTTCGATACACCCAAGACGTTCCTAGTGTTATGATAATGTGTGTTGCATCCTTTAATTGTTTATGTGTGGCATCAATACATTCGTTTAAGGAATTCAAAAATACATTTTTATCCGAATTTGAGAGTTCCGAATGTACTTCAAAACAATGCCATAACTCATTATGAAAGAAAATATCGTTTTCTGTGAAATAGTTTTTTTCAATACTTCTTTCAATGATTTTTTTTAAAGAAACGGAATTAAAAATAATCCCAAACGGATTAAGTGTTGTTTGAAACTTAAAATATTTAAATTTTTCACCCATTGTTGAAGCAAAACAAGAACCAAATAAAACTATTTTAGAAGAATAGTCTATCGGGTAATTATTTTTTTGAATCGGAATTTTTGTGGTGAAGTGCATTGTTTAATCTTAAAAAAAATTATAAAAAACTAGTCAAAATTAGCCATAAAAAGCATTAATGATCTGTATAATTCATCAGTTGAAGAAAAGAATTTTTTTATTTTAGTACGACCTTCATCTGCGGTTTTAATATAATCTGATTTTATGGGTGCATATTTAATATTTTGTTGAAGAAATTCAGCATCATCTAGTTGATGAGCACTAATAACATGAGGTTTATTTCCAGTAACAATACCAGTAACTACAAAATTATCAGGATTATAACTTCCACTGCCTTTAATTAACTTTGCAGGAGCGTAGCCGTCAATAATCATACTGTAAAAATTACCTTTTTTATTTTGTATTTCAGTTTGATTATCAAGATATAATATGGTTACATATGCATTGTAATCAAATATTTTTTCTATTCCTTTTTCTGAATATTTCACTCTTATTAACGCATCATATTCTTTACTGTTGCAATAGTAATCTTCTGTGTCAAGATTTGAATCAAAAATAATTGAAGCCATTTCATACGATATATTATCATTAGCTCCTACCCAAGAATAAAACTCTAAGGAATATATTTGTTTATCTTGAGCATTTACAAACGATAAAAAGAAAAAGGCTATAGCTATTATAATATTTTTCATAAAAATAGAATTTTAGTTTCTCAAAGATAAACATTTTTTAAGTTTGATATTGTTAAGCCAATGACAATTCAGTTTTAGAGGTAAGTTTTAAATTAGAATTATAAATAAACGATTAATTTTACGAAGTATTTAATGCATTAAAAATGATTATAAAAGATTATTTAGAACCTAATGAAGGTTTTTCTCAAACAGTAATTGTAAAAACAGGAAGTTTTAAAACAATATATATTTCAGGGCAAATTGGCGATGGCCTAAATTTAGAAGCACAAACTATTGCTGTGTTTCAGAATTTAGAAAAACAACTTAAAAATAGTAATGCTGCTTTTAAAGATGTGGTAAAAATGAATACTTACATCGTAAATTTTAATCCAGAAATCGATTTGCCAATTTTCAGAAAAGTGAGAAAAGATTTTCTTGGGAATGAAAATTATCCTGCAAGTACTTTAGTCGGAATTCAAAGCTTAGGAAGAAAAGAATGGCTGATTGAGATAGAAGCGATTGCTGTGATAGAATGAAAAAACCCGATAGGTTTTAAACGTATCGGGTTTTGAGTTTATTTTTTTTCTTCTGCTTCTTTTTTTTCTTCTGCTTCTATCTCTTTTTTTGAAGCTTCGATTTTTTGTTCTAATCCTTCAATTTTCTTTTCGGAAGTTTTAATTTTTTCAGAATTTTTCTCAATCTTGTCAAGAGTCTTGTCAATCTCCTTATTTATTTTATTTGTTTTTTTTGTTTTCTCTTCTAAAGAAAGGTCCTTGTTATTATCAATTTCAACTAATTCCTCTGTTAATTGGGTCAGTTTAATATCTAATTCTTCTTGTTTTTGTTCGAATTTTTCCTTCTTGGTTGTTTCATTAACTAATTTTTCTTCATTAGTAACTACTCTATTTTGTAACATTCGCATCATCTGTTGCTGTTGCATCATTTGATTATGTTGACTCATTAATTGATTATTAATTTGTCTACTTGAAGGAGGTGTTGGAAACCTTTGTGAATGGCCTAAATTAGTAAGAATTAACAGTAATAAAGTTATTATAAATTTCATTTTTTTATTTTAAAAAGTCCACAGCCTTCTCTAATGTTTCTTTAATTCCATCTACATTTTTTCCTTTTCCAGAAGCGAAGAATGGTTGTCCACCACCATTTCCATCAATGAATTTTCCTAATTCTCTGATTATAGTTCCTGCATTTAATCCTTTTGCAGCAACTAATTCTTTAGAAATATAACAGTGAATATTTGGAGTGTTATCTTCAATTGATGCTAAAAATACAAATGCGTTTGGTTTTGAAGTTCCAATAGCTTGAGTTAAATCTTTAGTCGAACTCATTGATAAATCTACTTGTTTTGCTAAAAATTGGATTCCGTTGATTTCTTGGAAATCGGCAACTAACGTATTTTTTAATCCTTCGATTTTTTCTTTTACTAATTGCTCTAATTGTTTTTTCAATTTCGCATTATCATCTTGTAATGAAGCAACTGATTTTAAAACATCTTGTGGATTTTTCAATACTTCTTTTATTTCCGCCAATGTGTTTTCTTGTGAAGTATAAAAATCTTTCACAGCATCACCCGTAATTGCTTCTATACGACGAATTCCAGCAGCAACTGCTCCTTCAGAAATGATTTTGAAATGCCAGATTTCAGCGGTGTTTTTCACGTGAATTCCACCACATAATTCTTTACTATCGCCAAATTCAATCATACGAACATTGTCTCCATATTTTTCCCCAAATAATGCCATTGCACCTTTGTCTAATGCTTCTTTGATTGGAATATTTCTATGTTCTACCAATTGTAATTGTGCTTCGATTTGTGCATTTACACTTGCTTCAACCTGACGTAATTCGTCATCCGAAACTTTACTGAAATGCGAAAAGTCAAAACGCAAGTAATTTGGATTCACTAAAGAACCTTTTTGTTCCACATGTGTTCCTAAAATGGTTCTCAAAGCCAAATGCATCAAGTGCGTAGCCGAGTGGTTTTTAGAAGTCGAAGTTCTTAAATCGGTATTTACTTTTGCTACAAATCCAGCTTCAATGTTTTCTGGAAGTTGTTTTGCAAAATGTAATATTAAGTTGTTTTCTTTTTTAGTGTCAATAATTTCTATCGTTTCGTTTGCTGAAACTAATGTGCCTTTATCACCAACTTGTCCTCCACCTTCTGGGTAAAAAGGCGTATTGTCTAAAACAATTTGGTACAAAACACCATCTTTTTTTGAATCTACTTTACGAATACGCGTAATTTTTACTTCATTCTCGGTTTTGTCATATCCTACAAATGTTTCGACATTTCCTGGAATTAAAACATTCCAATCTTCAGTAGAAACTTCTGAAGCTGCACGTGAACGCGCTTTTTGTTCTTGCATTGCTACATTGAAACCAGCTTCATCTAAATCGTATCCTTTTTCACGAAGAATTAGGGCTGTTAAATCAATTGGAAAACCAAAAGTATCATACAATTCAAACGCTTTTGCGCCAGAAACTTCTTTTCCAGTGGTTTCAGCCATTACGTTTTCTAATAATTGTAATCCTTGTTCTAAAGTTCTCAAGAAAGAAGCTTCTTCTTCACGAATTACATTAGTAACCAATTGTTGTTGCGATTTAATCTCTGGAAAAAATTCGCCCATTTGATTCGCTAATACTTCTACCAATTTATTAATGAAAGGCTCTTTAGTGCCTAAAAACGTAAATCCGTAACGAATTGCACGGCGTAAAATTCTACGAATTACATAACCAGCACCAGTATTCGATGGTAATTGTCCATCAGCAATTGCAAATGCTACAGCACGAACGTGATCCACAATTACACGAATCGCAATGTTGGTTTTGTTTTGTTCTTCTGAAATGTTTTTAACTTCGTTAGAAGTGTATTTTAATCCTGTAATTTGTTCTACTTTTTCAATAAGCGGTGTAAAAACATCGGTATCATAGTTTGATGTTTTTCCTTGTAATGCCATACACAAACGCTCAAATCCCATTCCGGTATCAACGTGTTGCGCTGGCAATTTTTCTAGTGAACCATCAGCTTTTCGGTTGAATTCCATGAATACGTTGTTCCAAATTTCCACTACTTGTGGATGGTCGTTATTCACTAAACTTTTTCCAGAAACTAACGATTTTTCTGCTTCCGTACGTAAATCAACGTGGATTTCAGAACAAGGTCCACATGGTCCTTGGTCACCCATTTCCCAGAAATTATCTTTTTTGTTTCCTAAAATAATGCGGTCTTCGCTAATTAATTCCTTCCAAATATCCCATGCTTCTTGATCAAACGGCACATTCTCATCAGGATTTCCTTCAAAAACAGAAACATATAGATTTTCTTTCGGAATTTTATAGACTTCCGTTAATAATTGCCAAGCCCAGTTGATGGCTTCTTTTTTGAAATAATCGCCAAAAGACCAGTTGCCCAACATTTCGAACATGGTATGGTGATAAGTATCAAAACCTACATCTTCTAAATCATTATGCTTTCCAGAAACACGAAGACATTTTTGCGTATCGGCTATTCTTGGGCTTTTTGGAGTGCCATTGCCTAAGAAATATTCTTTGAATTGGGCCATTCCCGAGTTGTTAAACATCAGGGTTGGATCGTCTTTTAAAACGATTGGCGCAGAAGGAACAATTAAGTGTCCGTTAGATTCGAAGAATTGTAAAAACTGTTTACGAATGTCTTGTGATTTCATTATCAATTATTTAGTTCTAGTTTTAATTATTGATTTTGATAAGAATATGAAATTAGATTTTCGAAAAACATCCCAACTAAAAAATAAAATAGCTTTAGAATGAAACATTTCTTAAATTTGTTCGTATAACCTATGTCAATCAATAAATTTGGCACAAAAATAGTATATTTTCATTTATGTCGAAGGTAAAATATTATTACGATTCAGAAAATTTAGCCTACAAGCGTATTCAGACTAAAAAAAGGAAGAAGTTTGGCTATATTGTGTTGTTTTTAGTGTCTTCGGCTTTGTTTGGGTTCTTAATTTTTTTGTTGTTGATAAACACCAGTTATTTTGAAACGCCAAAAGATAAAATTCAGGCACGAGAAATAGAAACTTTAGCTTTAAATTACAAGGTTTTGAACAAAAAACTGGATTTAATGAATGAAGTTTTGGAAGCCATTGAAAATAGAGATAATAATATTTATAGAATATATTTTAATACTTCACCAATTTCAGAGGAAGAACGAAAAGCTGGTTTTGGAGGTGTAAATAGATACAAAGATTTGCAAGGTTTTAATAATTCGGAGTTAATGGAAAACACAACAAAACGTGTGGATGTATTAACAAAAGAGTTGGTTATTCAATCCAAATCGTTAGATGAAATAGTTGCTTTAGCTAAACAAAAAGAGAAGTTGTTAGCAGCAATTCCTGCGATTCAACCGGTTAAAAACGAAGACTTAAAGCATATGGCTTCGGGTTATGGTTATCGAAGTGATCCGTTTACAAAAATAAGAAAGTTTCATTATGGCATGGATTTTACAGCCAAAACAGGAACGCCAATTTATGCTACAGGTGATGGAGTAGTTTTTAAAGCTGATGCATCGTTATCGGGTTATGGAAATCACATTGAAATTAATCATGGTTATGGCTATAAAACGTTGTACGCACATTTAAGCAAATACAAATGCAGACCAGGACAACGTGTAAAGCGAGGCGATATTATTGGATATGTAGGAAGCACCGGAAGAAGTCAGGCGCCACATTTACATTATGAAGTATTTAAAAATGGGGAACGCGTAAATCCGCTGAACTTTTATTATGGAAGTATTTCAGCAAAAGAATATATAGAGATTTCAAAATTAGCAAATCAAGAAAACCAATCATTAGATTAATGCATTTAGAATTAGCACCAAACAAAAGATATTACAGCATTGGCGAAATAGCCAAAGCATTTGATGTCAACGCATCCCTAATTCGTTTTTGGGATAAAGAATTCGATATTCTAAAACCAAAGAAAAACGCCAAAGGGAATAGAATGTTTACGCCAGAAGACGTTAAGAATTTGCAATTGATTTATCATTTGGTAAAAGAACGTGGGTTTACTCTAGAAGGTGCAAAAACACATTTGAAAGAAGGTCAGAAAAAAACGCTCGATAAATTTGAAATTATTAGCAAATTAGAAACGATTAAAGCACAACTGAATACGATTAAAAATCAACTATAAACAAATTAATAAACTTTAAAAATTTAAAAAAATGATGAGAAAATTTTTGCCTTGGATGATTGGTGGTGGATTACTTTTAATCCTTATATTTTGGTATATTAGTGTTAAAAACGGAGCAATCACAGTAGATCAAGCCGTGAAGAAAGAATGGGGAAATGTGGAAACATCTTACCAAAGAAGAAATGATTTGATTGGAAATTTAGTTAAAACAGTAAAAGGAGCTGCTGATTTTGAAAAATCTACTTTAGAGGCTGTTATTTCAGCAAGAGCAAAAGCGACATCAATAACTGTTGATCCAACAAATATTACACCTGAACAATTTGAACAATTTAATCAAGCACAAAGTGGTGTTTCTTCTGCTTTATCAAGATTATTAGTAACGGTTGAAAGATATCCTGATTTAAAAGCGAATCAAAATTTCTTGAAATTACAAGATGAATTGGCTAGTACAGAAAATCAGATTTTAACAGCAAGAACACGTTTTAATGAGTCTGTTGAAAAGTATAACAACTATGTTTTAAAAATGCCAAGAAGTTTAATTTTGTCAGATTATAAAGAAAAGGCAGTATTTAAAGCAGTTGCAGGTGCTGAAAAACCAGTGGATGTAGAATTTGATTTTAATAACGAGAAAAAATAATGTCAAAAACCGAAGATTTCTTATCAAAAGCAGAAGAGCAAGAAATTGTTCAAGCTATTGTTGAAGCCGAAAAAAATACTTCGGGAGAAATTCGTGTGCACATTGAAGAACATACAGAAAAATCACCTCTTGAGAGAGCTCAGGAGGTTTTTTTTGAATTGAAAATGGACGAAACGCAAGATCGAAATGGCGTTTTGTTTTACATATGTGTTTCGGATAAAAAGTTTGCTATTTTGGGTGATAAAGGAATCAATGAAGCAGTAGAATCTGATTTTTGGGATTGTACAAAAGATACGGTAATTGCTAGTTTTAAAGAAGGTAACTTCAAGAAAGGCTTGGTAGAAGGAATTCTTAGAGCAGGCGAACGATTGAAAAAATATTTCCCTTATCAATCTGATGATACCAACGAATTGTCTAACGAAATCTCAAGAAGTTAATATGAAAAAGTTATTTTTATTTGTATTAGCTTTAAGCGGATTGATGGCTCATGCGCAGTTTGATATTCCAAAAAAACCTAGTTTTCAAACGAGTGTTTATGATTATGAAGATATTTTAAACACATCAGATGAAAAACGATTAGAAGAAAAATTAGTTCGCTATTCTGATTCGACATCTACACAGATTGTGGTTATTACAATTCCAAGTTTACAAGGTGAAGATGTTGGAGTTCTTGCCACGAATTGGGCGCATAAATGGGGAATTGGTCAAAAAGATGAAGACAACGGAATGATTATTTTGCTTTCTAAAAATGATAGAGAAATTTCTATTCGATCAGGCTATGGTTTAGAAGATCGCATGACAGCAGGTATAACAGGCGAAATTATTAGAAACATAATTACACCCTATTTTAAAACGGATAATTATTTTGAAGGGTTAGACAAAGGTGCTGATGCAATTTTTGATGTATTAAAGGGGAAGTACAAAGGCACTCGAAAAGAGAAAAGCAAGAGTTTTCCTATTTTGCCCGTCATTATTTTTATTTTCGTTATTATCTTAATTATTTCTAAATCAAAAGGAGGAGGCCGTTCAGGTGGTTCAGGCGGAATTGATTTAGCAGATATTATTATCTTAAGTAGTTTAGGTAGAAGTGGTGGAGGTTTTGGTGGAGGTGGAAGCTTTGGAGGTGGTTCATCTGGTGGATTCGGCGGTGGCTTCGGAGGCGGTGGATTTTCAGGTGGAGGAGCTAGCGGAAGTTGGTAATCAAAATTATAATATAAAAAAAGCCCGCAATTGCGGGCTTTTTTGTCATATAGTTTAGGGGTAGTTTATTCAATCTCAAATGATTGGTTTTCGTTTGGTCCAGCTTGTCTAGCGTTTAAAGCTTTGTTTGATGAGTCAATTACAAACGCAACAAAACGAACATTACTTGCATTTACATTTCCAGGAATTGTATAAGTAAACGATTTAGAAAATTCATCATTAAGGTTTGTAGAACCTGTAATAGTTTCACCTAAAATGCTACTTGATAATACCGCTCTTAATACATGGTCATGTTCAAAACCAACAATAGGATTTACACCACCATAATAGGAAGTTGAATTGGTTTGATTGTAAATTAAGTTATCTTCTAGTGCATAAACAACCAATTTTAAATTGCTAAAGCTTTTTCCAAATTTAACCTTAACATTAACGGTTGAAGTGTTTCCAGAAGTTGTTGTTTCCATTGCAACACCTAATTTAGGATTTACTCCTGAAGTTAAATTAACGGCTTGATTTATTGAAGCATTTGAAGTTTCAGGATAATTCCATTCAGTATTTCTATTTAGCATTGCTGTTGGGTAACCTGTTAATCCAATTTGATTTTCTAAAGCTGTGGCTCCAGTAAAATTGTATGGATCTGAACCTCTGTGAATTGCAGTTACAACCACGTCAGATGTTTGTGCTTTAACTTGCTCAATTGCATAAGATACTCTTGGGCAAAACTGACACCAAGTACCTGTGAAATCTTCAATTAAAACTCTTTTATTAAAGTTGATAACTGGGTTAACTGTAACTTGAATTGTTGGTGAAGTTAAAGTTGCTCCAAGTGAATTAACATGTGTAGCATAAACATCTAAAGTTCCAGCAACATCTGTAGTGTAAGAACTTCCTGTAACGGCAGAACCATTTACAAAGAAAGTAGAATTTGCTGTTACACTACTTCCGTTATTGCCTAAACAAGCAAAATTTAATACACCTCCTGCGTCAATAAAACTTGGATTAGAAGTTACCGTAATCGAAGTTAAAGGAATAGGCACTGCATTAAAAACAACACTTAAATTTGAGCTAGTTGCTCCATCATAAGTAGCTTTTACATTAAAAGTCCCTGCAGTTGCAGATGTGTAAACATTGCCAACAATTGCAACGTCATTTACATAAAAAGTAGCATCGCTAGTTACATTATTTCCATCACCATCAGTAGCAGTTAAGGTAATATTTTCATTTACATATCTTGATGTAAAATCAGAAGTTACAGAAACAGTTGTATTATTTCCAGAACCTCCATCACTACTACAAGACGTGTAAATCAGTGATGTTAGAATAGCAAATGCTAATAAAATTTTTTTCATAATTTGGTTGTTAGTTAAGTTAAGTTAATTAAAGTTAAAAAAATGTTATAAAATGTTAATTTTATTCTTTTTATTTGCAAATAAAACAAATAATTTCTATAAATGAAAAAAATATTCTTATTTATTTTGTTAGTTGCAAATATATCCTTTGCACAGCAAGAATTTCCAACAGTTGATTTAAAATCTCTTGAAAGTGAGACAGTAAGCACTTCATCATTTAATGAAAATGACAAACTTTATGTGTTTTCTTTTTGGGCTACTTGGTGTGCACCATGTATACAAGAGTTAGAAGCAATTAGTGAAGTTTATGAAGATTGGAAAACGCAAATTAATGTTGAAATAATAGCTGTTTCAACGGATGATTCAAGAACTCAGAAGCGTGTAAAACCATTAATTAATGGTAAAGGATGGGCCTATACTGTTCTTTTGGATACGAATCAAGATTTGAAAAGAAGATTGTCAATTGCAAATATTCCTTACTTAGTAGTTGTTAAAAATGGAAAAATTGTCTTTATCCAAAATGGGCACACGCCTGGTGCCGAAGAAGAATTACTTGAAAAATTAAAGAGTTTATAAATCATGAAAAAATTTTCGCTATTATTTTTAGTATCATTAAGCACTGCAGTTTTTGGTCAAACAAATGATACCACTACAGAAAAAACTAAACTAAACTTTTTTGGAGGATTAGAATCAAATTCACAATGGTATACAAACGATAAAGAAAGAGAAATTAATCATCCAGAAGATCCATTTCGTTCAAACAGCTATTTGAATTTGAATCTTAATTATGGTAGATGGTCAGCAGGTATTCAAGGTGAAGCATATGAACCAAATGCACTGTTGAATTATAATCCAAAGTATAACCAAACGAAAGTAGCAACTTATTATGCAACTTATAAGTCTACAAAGTTAGACGTTACAGCTGGATACTTCTACGAACAATTTGGTAGCGGATTATTGCTAAGAAGCTGGGAAGACCGATCATTAGGAATTAACAATGCCATTCGTGGAGGAAAGGTAACTTTCACGCCAACAGATAACTTGTTGTTTACAGCACTTTATGGAAATCACAGAACAGGTTTTGATGTTTCAGACGGTGATATTTATGGATTCAATTCGGATATTAACCTTTTTAAAATGCTAAAAATAGAAGGTTCTGATTTATCTGTAGGTTTTTCTTATGTAGGTAGATATGAAAAAACAGATGTGGTAGATCCAAATTTCGATAAACTTACCAACGCTTTTGCTGGAAGAATTAATTTTTCTAAAAATAATTTTTATTTGTTTACTGAATACAACTACAAATCAGATGATGCTGTATTGTATAATTTAGCGATAAATAATGATTTTGTTAAGCCCGGTTCTGCTTTGTTGCTGAATTTTGGTTATTCAAAAAAAGGATTTGGAATGGATGTGAATTTTAGAAGAATTGAAAACATGAGTTTTTATTCTGAAAGAGTTCCAGAGGATTATCCTGAAGCTTTGGCAACAAGTATCAATTTTAATGATAAAATGATGAATTTTGTACCAAGTTTAACGAAGCAACATCATTTTAATTTAGCCAATATTTATGTATATCAAGCCCAAGCTCAAGTTTTAATTGATCCTGATACGGGAGTAACAAAAGCAGGCGAAATTGGCGGGCAAATTGACTTATTTTATGATTTTAAAAAAGATACTAAATTAGGAGGAAAATATGGAACTAAAATTGCTGTTAATTTTAGCAATTGGAATAATTTAAAAGCTGATTATGTTTTATTTCCGCCAGATTATAAAACCGAATTTTTTGGTTTTGGTAAAAAATATTTTTCAGATTTTAACTTAGAAGTGACTAAAAGAGTATCTTCTAAAGCAACTTATAATTTTGCATACATCAATCAATATTATAACAATCGATTAATTACAGGAGCATCAAGAGTAACAGTTAAAACTAATATTCTTGCTGTTGAAGGGGATTATAAATTTTCTAAAGGTAGAGCAGCGAAAATCGCATTAGAACATATGTGGGCTGATAATGATAGAAAGAATTGGGCTGCTATTTTAGTAGAATATAATTTAAACACCAAATTTTCTGTCTTTGCTTCAGATATGTATAATTATGGTTATAAACATGACCCTTCTATATTAATCGATGATACAACTGACCAATTTGATATTCATTTCTATAATTTTGGTGGTGCTTATAAAAAAGGGAGTACAAGACTTGCTATAAACTATGGACGTCAAAGAGGTGGTTTAGTTTGCGCTGGAGGTGTTTGTAGATTTGTTCCGCCTAGTACAGGTCTAGGAATTACTTTGACTAAATCGTTTTAAATAGAAACTATTATACTTAAAAAAACTCGTTAGGTTCACTAACGAGTTTTTTTTTAATCTACCATGATGAACGAATTGCCATCTTTTTTCTTACCGCCAAATTTTTCTAATTTATAGGTTAAAGAAAACATTGCATATTGTTGTAAAACTGTATTTTCCATATCGGTAATGGCAGTTGGAGTAATGCTTCGGGTTGCACTGATGTTTTGGTTTAAAACATCATACACTTTTACTTTTGCTAATAATTTATCTTGAAAGAAATTATATCCCAAACTCAAGTTCCATAGATAAAAATCTTTTTGAAATCCATCTGCAATATTAGAGTTGTAATTGTAACCAAAATCACTACCTAAAACCACTTTTTTAGGCCAATAACTTGTGATTTCTAACTTGGCACTGTGCTTGAAATTTTTAGTGTTATCAATTACATAATTTGTATAATCATTGGTAATATAAGTGTATTTGTAAGATGGGCTAATCGTTATCATTTCATCAATTGACCAAGATATATTGGCTCTTGGATTTAAGGTCAATCCTTTTGATTCAAACAATTCTGCGTTGGTTAAACCTTGGTCGTAATTGTATCCCAATTGCATTCCTAAGCCATATTTAAGTGTTCTTTTTTCTTTCTTTATAGATTTGTTTAAGCTAAAACCTACATAGGTGTTATATGCTTTGCTTACGTTTTGATAAGTTGTTATTGCTTTAAAATCCGCATCATAAGTTGTAGAAGCTACGATTTGGTTCACGTTGTAATCTCCTCCAGCGTATGCATAAAAACCGCTTCGTGTAGCATAATCATAATTGTTGAAGTTCGTATAAAGAGAGTAATTTTCATTAGGTTTTAATTCTGCATTTCCAATAAAAGTATTTAAAGGGTTGCCTAGATTTTCAAAAGGTAAAATTTGATTAGCAGTAGGTAAATTGACTTCGTATGAATAATAACTGTAAATTGATTTTGATTTGCCTAATGTAACACTCAAATATCCATTCATTTTTGGATACATATAGTTTTTATTTACCGAAGTTTTGGTTGCCAAATAGTTGGATTGATTATTGAAATTAATAATCTCTGTTCCCATAGAAAAACTACCTCTAATTTTCTTTTTTCGTAAGCTAATTCCAACCATAGGAATCACTGAAGAAGTTCTAGAAACAATATCATTTGAAAGCAAATCATTAAAGTCTGAATATGCATTTAGTCCACTATCAAAATCATAGGTTTCTCTATTGTCATTTGTTTTTTTATAGCTATATGATGTTTTAAAATTAAATACCAATGAATCTCTTAAAGGTTCAGAGTAGCCAATTTCTGCCCTAAAACTATCATTTTTTGAATCGTCAATTCTAAATTGATCTCTATCGTCATCAGTATTTCCCGATTGAAAAAATGTAGTTGTTGTTTTGGTAAATAAATCAGCTTCGTTTTTGCTGTTTTCATTACTCATTGAAAAGCTCATTCCTCTTCCTTTTTTCTTAAACTGTTTGTATAAATAAAGGCTGTTTTTGAATGTATTGTTTTGGCTAGACCAATTGTTGTCGCTGGTGTTTTCATTTAAGGCCGTTCCAGATTCGTCGAAAGTTGCATCAAATCCGGTATTTTTGTTTTTCATTTCGCTTTTAGAAAAACTAGGACTCATGTATAGCGTTGTAGTAGAATCGATTTTTACTTCAAAATCCATTGCAATGCTATGTCCGTCAGTGATAGATTTGGTTTTTGATGCTGCTAATGTGTTTGTATTGCCAGTTGGAAGTAAATTAATTCGATTAGTTCTGTTATTATTGTTGGTTTCTGCGTTTGAATAATAATAACTTCCGTTTGGATTAATTTTCTTTTTAGCCCATTCATCTGCAAAGTTTATCCCTATCATATTAGATGTGGTAATTCCGTTATTTCCGCCAAACTGCATTCCATTAATGCCAAAACTACCGTTATCATTTACCCAAATAGAGCTATTTCTTCCGCCGCCCATATTGTCAAAAATTTCATCCATTGAAAACCCGATGGAGTTAATGTTATTGGCAGAACCTAGAATACTAATTTTTTGGGTGTCTTTAAAATAATTAAACAATAAGCTCGATTCATATCTGTCATCTGTGCCATAACCCACGTTTGCTTTACCAAATACACCTTTGTTTTTATCTTCCTGAATGGTTAAATTGATGGTTTTTTCATCTGAAGTGGCATCTTGACCGGATAATTCTTCTTCTTTGGTTTTGGTATCGGTTACTTGAACTTTATTGATTATTTCTGCAGGTAAATTTTGGGTTGCTATTTTACCATCTTTGCCAAAGAATGGTTTTCCGTTGACTAAAATATTGTTTACTTCTTTTCCGTTGACAGTAATTTTGCCTTCTTCATCTATTTCAACGCCAGGAAGTTGTTTTAATAAAGCTTCTACGTTAGCATCAGGTCTTACTTTGAATGATGATGCATTGAATTCTAATGTATCATTCTTGATGGTAATTGGTGGTGCTTCTGATTTTACAATTACTTCGTTTAAAGTGCTTACGTTTTCGGCTAATTTTACAAAACTGAAATCTTTATCCTTGTTTAAGCTTTCCAATTTTTCTGTATAATCTGTATAGCCGATATAAGAAACTTTGAAGAAAACTGGGGATTCGTTTTTCTTGGTCTTTATTTCAAAGTTCCCGTTTTTATCTGAAATAGTATAATCTACTACAGCTGAATCTTTTACCGATTTTAAATAGATTGTTGCCGATTCTAGTGGGAGTGAAGTGTTTTGGTCAATAATTTTTCCTTTTAATACAATGGTATTTTGGCTATAATTAATTGTAAAACAAAGTAGAAAGAACGCAAAAGCTAATTTTTGAAACATAAAATGAGATCGTTTTGTTAGTTGTTAAGTGTATTAAACAACGAATTAAAAAATTTATTGTGTAATTAAAAATTTTCTTACGAAAAATTTAACATGAAATTCATAATAACCATAAAAAAACCGAAGCGTTAACTTCGGTTTTCAACTATTTCTGTCTGAAATAAATATCTATTGGAACACCACTAAAGTTGTATTGTTCTCTTAATTTATTTTCTATAAAACGTTTGTATGGATCTTTCACATATTGCGGTAAGTTGGCAAAAAATACAAACTGAGGAGTTGGTGTTGGCAACTGCATACAATATTTAATTTTTACATATTTTCCTTTCAAAGCTGGTGGTGGTGTTGCTTCTATAATTGGCAACATCAACTCGTTGAATTTTGAAGTCGAAATACGCTGTTTTCTGTTTTCAAAGACTTCAACGGCAGTTTCTAATGCTTTTAATAAACGTTGTTTGGTTAAAGCAGATATAAAAAGGATAGGTACATCTGTAAAAGGTTGTAACTCTTCTCTAATTTTACGTTCGTAGTCACGAGTACTCATGGTATCTTTTTCTACTAAATCCCATTTGTTTACAAGAATAACCACACCTTTTCGGTTTTTTTCAGCCAACCAAAAAATACTTTGATCTTGTCCTTCAAATCCACGAGTGGCATCAATAACTAATAAACAAACATCGCTGTGTTCAATAGCTCTCACCGAACGCATTACAGAGTAAAACTCTAAATCTTCTTTTACTTTCGCTTTACGTCTAATTCCGGCAGTATCAACCAAGTTGAATTCAAATCCAAAACGGTTGTATTTCGTATCAATTGCGTCACGAGTAGTTCCAGCAATGTCGGTTACCACAAATCTATCTTCGCCAATTAAAGCGTTGATGAAAGATGATTTTCCAGCATTTGGTCTTCCTACTACGCAAAAACGTGGTAATGGTTCTACTTCTTCAGTAACTTCTGGCATTTCAGGCAACACTTCGACTAATTTGTCTAAAAGTTCTCCTGTTCCACTTCCGCTCATTCCCGAAATTGAATAGTATTCTCCTAATCCTAAATTATAAAACTCAACCGCGTCTTTTTCACGCATGGCGTTGTCAACCTTATTTACAACTAATAAAACAGGTTTTGTAACTTTTCTAAGCAATTTAGCCACTTCATCATCCATCGGCGTAATACCTTCCTCTACATCCACTACAAAAATGATTGCATCTGCTTCATCAATAGCTAATTCTACTTGACGACGAATTTCAGCTTCAAAAATATCGTCCGATCCTTTGATGTAACCTCCCGTATCAATTACAGAAAACTCCTTTCCATTCCACTCACTTTTTCCATAATTTCTATCACGCGTAACACCGCTTACCGAGTCAACAATAGCTTCTCTTCGCTGAATTAAACGGTTAAAAAATGTGGATTTTCCAACATTTGGTCTTCCTACAATGGCAACAATATTATTCATAATCTTATTTTGAATCGGCAAAAGTACGATTTTTTTTGGAGCTTTTTCCAGCTATCCACTACAACACCACAATTTTAGCTCTTTTTTTCTAAATTTATTCGGTCAGCTTCTAAGGTCGCTGTCCAAATAAAAAGAAAAAATAGGTCAAAAATTTGCGGGGTTTCCGTTTTTATCTGGGCTAGGGCGTGAAATTTGTTCAACATTTGTTAAAAATGTATATATTAGCTTTAAAATCAGAAGAAATGGAGCCTGAAAAAAGTATTGCACTACGACCAAAGTTTGAAGTCGAATCAAAAAACAGTGTCGATAAGATTTTAGAAAAAGCAAACCAGCTAAAAACTGAACTCAAAGCTGATTACCAAATTAAAATAATCGATGCGCATTTGTATTTCTATTTCAGCAAAGAAAAACGAAAATACTATTCCCCGTTTTTACATTTGGAATTAGAAGCTAATGAAGATAAAACAACAGTAAAAGGATTATTTGGTCCAGAGCAATTGTTATGGACACTGTTTATGTTTTTACACTTTATTATTGCAGGATTATTTTTAGTGTTTGCAATGATGGCTTACACGCATTGGTCGCTAAAACAATCCACGGTTTTAGATTTCAGCATCATGGGAATCATGGTAGTTTTTTGGTTTTCGCTCTATTTTATGGCGCGATTAAACAGAGAACGCGGTGTGCCACAAATGCACGAATTAGAAGATTTGATGTATAAGGTTTTGGAATAAA
Source organism: Flavobacterium sp. N2820 (assembly GCF_025947285.1). NCBI lineage: Bacteria > Pseudomonadati > Bacteroidota > Flavobacteriia > Flavobacteriales > Flavobacteriaceae > Flavobacterium > Flavobacterium sp. N2820. The sequence continues at coordinate 2,923,949 of NZ_CP110008.1, forward strand.
AAAACCTGATGAATATTCATCAGGCATCTTTTATCTTTCTTCTTTGCTTCTTCTTCTTATTTCTGGTTATACCCAAAACGTTTTAGTTGATAAGCACTGCTTCTCCAATCTTTATTTACTTTAACGTAAGTAGCCAAGTGAATTTGTTTTCCAAAGAATTTTTCTAAATCTTCTCTTGCTTGAATTCCAACACGTTTCAAAGCAGCACCTTTGTGACCAATGATAATTCCTTTTTGAGTATCGCGTTCCACCATAATCACGGCACGAATTCTAATAATGTTATCGTCTTCAATGAATTCTTCCGTTTCAATTTCTACGGCATACGGAATTTCTTTATCGTAATTCAACAAGATTTTCTCACGAATGGTTTCGTTAACAAAGAAACGTTCTGGTTTATCTGTTAAAGCATCTTTAGGGTAAAATGCTGGAGACACCGGAAGTAATTCGATAATTCTATCAAAAACGGTTTGTACATTAAAATTCTCTAATGCCGAAATAGGAAAAAGTTCTGCATTAGGTACTTTTTCTTTCCAGGCTTGTACTTGTTCTTCTAATTGTTCTTGGTTCGATTTGTCAATTTTGTTCAATAATAACAAAACTGGGATTTTAGAATGGATAATTTTATTAAAAAACGCTTCATCTTTTAATTCTTTTTCTCCAATTTCCACCATATAAACTAAAATGTCAGCATCTTCAAAAGCCGATTTTACAAAATCCATCATCGAATTTTGCAATTCATACGCCGGTTTTATAATTCCTGGCGTATCTGAAAATAAAACTTGAAAATCATCCCCATTTACAATCCCTAGAATACGATGTCTTGTAGTTTGTGCTTTCGATGTGATAATAGAAAGACGCTCACCTACAAACGCATTCATAAGAGTTGATTTTCCTACATTCGGATTTCCAATAATATTTACATAACCTGCTCTGTGCTCCATTTCAATTTATTTATGGGTACAAAGGTAGTGATAACGCCTGAAATAGTAGAAAGAAAACATTATTTTTAAAAAAGTCTTGTAATTTTAAATAAAGATTGTACCTTTGCACTCACAAATCGCGGGATAGAGCAGTAGGCAGCTCGTCGGGCTCATAACCCGAAGGTCACAGGTTCGAGTCCTGTTCCCGCTACAAATTTATTGAATTACAACCGTACATCGCGGGATAGAGCAGTAGGCAGCTCGTCGGGCTCATAACCCGAAGGTCACAGGTTCGAGTCCTGTTCCCGCTACTAAGAAGCTTCACAGAAATGTGGAGCTTTTTTTATGTAATTAATTCATTGATAAATAATTAGACTTTCTTTTCTGTTGTTTTTTGCTGAATTTAATAATAAAACACTACTTTTGCACCTTTATTTTAAAAATATGAATCCAAAGAAAATTGCCGAGTACAGAAAGTTACTTGATGTTACTAAAACAGCTACGCTAAAAGAATTAAAAACGATTTACAGAAATAGTATGAAAGAAGATCATCCTGATACTATAGCTGATCCGGTGGAGCGTTTAGCAGCAGAAGAAAGAAGTAAAAATATTATTGAAGCTTATCATTTCCTAGTAAGTATTGCTCCTGAAACGCAAGAAAAAAATAAAGAAGTATACCAAAAAACAACTACAACGGTTAACATCCAAGATTTTTATATGGATAATGGCGTGTTGTATATTTCGTTTTTAGACGGTAGCAACTACGAGTATTTTAGTGTGCCAAAAGTAACTTACATTAAAATGGTAAATGCAGAATCGCCTAGTCGTTTTGCAAGAAGACACATTTATAATGAATTTTTATACCGAAGTGCCTCAAAATTAGTGGCAAGCGAATAATAGTTTTTTGTACTTTTATCCAATGAAAATTAGGATAAAATTAATAGCATTATTATATATTCTCATTACTTTTTCTTGTTCTAAAGATGAAGTAACGAATAATTCACAAGAGTTTATCAAGGCAGCAGACCTATCAATGTTGCCTTTGATAGAGTCTGAAGGAACTATTTACTACAATAACAACACTATTCCCGAAGATGCACTGCTAACACTAAAAAAAGCAGGTTGCAATACAATTCGAATTAGGCTTTGGCATACACCAACTGTAAATCAATCAGGTTTTAATGAAGTGAAAGCTCTAGCGCAGCGGGTTAAAAATAATGGTATGAAGGTTTGGTTAAGCGTTCATTATTCTGATACTTGGGCAGATCCCGGAAATCAAATAAAACCATCGGCATGGAATAGTTTGACTTTTATGCAGTTAAAAGCGCAATTTGAAAATTACACAGCAACAATACTAAACGAAATTCAACCCGATATTTTTCAAATTGGTAATGAAATCAATAATGGTTTTATTTTTCCTGAAGGAAATTTGACATCAAATGAGTCTCAATTCTTATCACTATTAGCTAGTGCAAGCACTGTAATTAGAGCCAATAGCCCATCAACAAAAATTATGTTACACTATGCCGGAATTGATGGTGCGTCTTGGTTTTTTTCAAAAACTGCAGCAATTGATTATGATTATATTGGATTGTCTTATTATCCAATTTGGCATGGAACGGATATCAATTTATTGCAGCAAACCATGACTTCATTGGGTCAAACACACAATAAAAAAGTATTAGTTGCCGAAACTTCCTATCCATTTACATTGGATTGGAACGATTGGACCAATAATGTAATTGGTTTGCCAAATCAAATTCATCCCAATTTTCCTGCTTCTCCAGAAGGTCAAAAAGCTTTCTTACAACAGATTAAAAATACTGTAAAAAACACACCAAATGGATTAGGATTTTGTTATTGGGGAACTGAATGGATCGCTTTTAGAGGAGCAACATCTACAAATGGTTCTTCATGGGAAAATCAAGCTCTTTGGGATTTTAATCATAAGGCATTACCAGCAATGTCGGTTTTTGAATAATTTTTTATATTTTTTTCCGAAATATAGTTTTGCCAAAGGAATAAAGAGCCTACATAAATTTGCCTATCCGTTTTTTAATTGCCAAAATTTATGTAAGTTTGATGGACTAACCAATAAACTATATCAATTATGGAAATGAATTATTTAGCTATTTTAGTAGCTGCTTTATCAAGTTTTGTTGTCGGATTTGTTTGGTACAATCCAAAAGTTTTTGGAACCATTTGGATGAATGAAATCGGAATGACCGAAGAAAAAGCTAAAACAGGAAATATGGCAAAAATCTTTGGGTTAACATTCGTTTTTGCTTTTTTGTTAGCTTTTATGATGCCTACATTAGTAATTCATCAAATAGGTGCTTTACAATTAGCTGGTGGAAATGAAAAAGATGAGGCTTTTTTAGCCTATATGCAAGTTCATGGACACATGTTCAGAAGTTTTGGACATGGAGCTTTACATGGATTTTTTGCTTCATTATTTGTTGTGGTTCCCGTAATAGCAACCAATTGTTTATTTGAACAAAAATCTTTTAAATATGCAGCAATAACATCGGGTTATTGGATATTGGTAATGACTTTAATGGGAGCTATTATTTGTGGTTGGAAATAAATTAAAATTTAACATTTAATTATATAGGAATCGCTCTACTTTTGTGGGGCGATTTTATTTATACATTGGACGAAATTTCATTTAAAATATTCAATTCAGTTAAAGAATTACCTTCTCTTTGGGACGCTGTGGCTCAGAGTAATGTTTTTCTTCAAAAACCTTATTTAACGGTTTTAGAAAAATCTGCTCCAGTAAATATGGAGTGTTTTTACATTGGAATTTTTGAAAAATCTACACTAATTGGTGTTTCTTTAGCACAATATTTAGATTTGAATAAATTAGAGTCCTTCGGTGAAAGAGATAAATCATTTAAAATTGCGCTTCGTAATTTTATTTTCAAAAATTTTGCTTCGCATACCCTTTTTCTTGGAAATAATATGATTACGGGTCAAAATGGATATGTTTTTTCAAAAGAAATAGCTTTTGAATGTATTAGCGAAATTTTATTGCAAAGTGCCGATGAAATCACAAAGTATTTCAAACAAAAGGGTGTAAAAATTCATTTGGTTTCATTTAAAGATTTCTATGAAAATTGTTCCGTTGAATTGAAAAAGTATCGTTTTAAAGAGACCTACGAGTTCAACACGCAGCCTAATATGATTTTTTATTTAGACGCAAATTGGAAATCGGCTGAAGATTATATCAATGCACTTTCAAAAAAATACCGTGATCAATACAAACGTGCGCATAAGAAATTTGATGGAATTGTAGTTAAAAATTTACTATTTGAAGAAGTAATTTTACATGAAAACACCATTTACGATTTGTATCATTATGTGGCTAAAAATGCTCCGTTTAATACTTTTTTCTTAGCAAAAAATCATTTTTCAACTTTAAAAGGACAATGTGGCAATCGATTTCAGATTTTTGGTTATTTTTTGAATGAAAAATTAGTAGGTTTTCATACGCTTTTATTAAATGATGAAACTTTAGAGACTTATTTTTTAGGCTATGATGAAACCATACAGAAAGAAAATATGTTGTATTTGAACATGTTGTACAATATGACCGAGTATGGCATTGAAAATGGATTTAAGCGTATTATTTTTGGCAGAACCGCATTAGAAATTAAAAGTTCTATAGGTGCAAAACCTGTGAATATGTCGGGTTTTATCTTTCATAATAATAAATTGATTAATAGATTTATGGCTAAAATTTTTAAACAATTAGAGCCTGAATTAAATTGGCAACAACGCCATCCATTTAAGTAAAAATCTTCCTATCTTCGTGTAAAATTTTAATCATGGCACGAACTTCTTCTTCTGAAACTCAAATAAAAAACATGTTAATTCCAATTGTTCAAGCCATTGGACGTTCTGGAAAATTGTTATACATTATTGTTTTTTTTGTAATTGGTTATTTTGTCTTTCAGTTTTTTACTAGGAAATCAGAAACATCAACTATTGAATATGACACCAATTTGATTCAAGTTCAAATAAAGAATGTTGGTAAATTGGTCGTAACTGAAGGGCATTTCGCTGAGGTTTTAACCTATAAAGATAAAAAGGAGACGTATATCCCTGGATTGTCTTTTGATAAAAAAGCGTTAGTTGTGATTAATGCTGATGTTACGGTAGGTTTTGATTTGAGCAAAGTAACGTATGATATTGATGCAAAAAACAAAATTTTGACAATCACAAACATACCAAAAGAAGAGATTAAAATTAGTCCAGATTTTAAATATTATGACACCGAATCTTCTACGTTTAACGAGTTTACAGGTGAAGATTATAATAAGATAAATAAAATTGCAAGAGCAAATTTGGCCAAAAAAATTGAAAAATCTACATTAAAAACAAATGCTCAAAACCGATTGTTGAGTGAGCTTTCAAAAATGTTGATTCTCACAAATTCTATGGGTTGGACGTTATCTTACAAAGGAAATGAAATAAAATCTGATAAAGATTTGCAATTAAATATGGTGAATTAAAAAAGTCCCGATTCAATCGGGACTTTTTTTTATAATTTGTTTTCTAAACTGTTCCAACCACCACCATTAATGCAATCAATTCCGTTTTGTTTTAAAATGGAAGTTGCTTGAGCACTTCGCATTCCAGAACGGCAACATGCAATAACTGGTTTGTTCCATTTTTTGATGGTTTCGATATTTCCGTTTAAAACTTGTAATGCAATATTTTTTGACCCTTTAATGTGTCCTTCTCTAAATTCATCTGGCGTTCTAACATCTAAAATAATAGCCCCTTTTTGAACGTATTCTTGCACCTCATTGGTTTTATTTCCTAATCCTAAAAAATCTAAAATTCCCATAATTGTTTCTTTTTTTTGACAAAGATAAACGCGATTGTATAGCTTTTCAGTAACAAAAGTTACTTTAGTTAAACGTTTGCTTTCTCAAAAATCAATTCTAATCCACCGTCAATTAGGTGAGCAACTTCTGGGCGATTGGTTTTAACTTTTTCTAAATGATTTAAAACTTTATCCACTAAATCCGAATTGTTTTCTTTTTTAGCCAATTCAGCAATTTCTACTGATAATAACCAATCGTTTGGATGATTTGCTGTAACTGATGCAAAAGCTTCTTTCAAAGTGGTAATTGCCGGTTTATGCTCTCTAATATTGCGAATACTAGCATATAGTTTTTCCAATTCTTCTCTTTCAGGTGATTTTTTTTGTTTTATAGTTTGCGATGATGGAACGTGATTAATCATGTCAAAACTATTCACATCAGCTGGACCTGAAAAAGCAGAAATTACTTTTTTACCTACAGCCATATCATAAATTCCCCATTCTGGTTGAAAAAGGATGGTGTCGTTATGGGTAACTGTACAATTTTTGAATTTAATCAATAAAATTTCACCTTGTAAATTGCGAGAACCTGTGATGATTTCTCCTTTAACCTTTATATTTCCTTCGAATTCTAAAGTAACTTGTTCGCCTTCGTAAATATCATATGCACGTAAATCTCTTGGACTCATTTCTTCAATCGCCAAGTTGATGCCTTTTAGTTTTCCAATTGGTGAACCAAAACCTTCAGCATGATATTCTGTTCCATGACCTACTAATTCTTTTTCTCTGTAGGAAAGTGCCGTTTTTCCAGTTGTTTGAACATAAACCGATTTCCCTTCGTGTTCAATTACATTGGTAAAAATCCCTGAAATCTGAATTCCTGTGCTCAATTCAATGGTTCCTAATGCTTTTGAATCGATTAATTTTTGAACACTCTTTGGACCACCTTTTCGAAGTGCCATCGTATTAGCAAATTCTTCTAAAACCGAATTTAGTTGAGCAAAATCGGGAGTAACATATAGTTGTGGTTGAGGTTTTGTAATATCAAAACTTTGGTCTGCCGCCGAAATATCATATGGAATTTTCTTTACATTGTCGGTCATACACCAAGCGCTTTCTCCAATGGAAGAAAGTAAACCTGCTCCATAAATTTTTGGATTTTCAATAGTTCCTATTAAACCGTATTCAACCGTCCACCAATGTAGGTTTCTAATGCGCGACATTTCTGATAATTCGCCCATATTATTCTGTAGGAAATCAACTTGCTCTTCTGCTTTTTTTATTTCTTCTTGCGGAGTTCCTTCTGCTTCTTTCAAAATCGAAAGCAAACGAATGGCTTCGTACAATTCGTAATCGCGTGAAGAAGAAATGGCTTTACAACCAATTTCGCCAAAACGTCTTAAATATTCTGCATATTCCGGATTGGCAATAATAGGGGCGTGGCCTGCACCTTCGTGAATAATATCAGGTGCTGGAGTATATTCAATATGTTCTAATTGGCGAATATCACAAGCAATAACCAACACATTATAGGCTTGAAATTCCATAAAAGCATTGGGTGGAATAAATCCGTCAACAGCAACTGCAGCCCAACCAATTTCTTTTAAAATTCGATTCATTCCATACATATTTGGAATGTTATCGATTTCTAATCCCGTTTTTTCTAAACCTTCTAAATAGGAGTTATGCGCTACTTTTGAAAGATAAGACACATTTTTACGCATTACATAACGCCAAACCGCTTGGTTTATTGGTGTGTAATCATCATAAACTTGAGGTTTAATGAATTGTTTTAAATGCTTTGGTAATCTGTCAATCAGCGGATTGCTTTCAAAATGCGTTTCCATAATTTTATTCGTCATGTTTGACGTAAAATTACGAATTTTTAAGAAATCAGGAAAGCTTTTTAACGATTTGATAAAACTAATTGCAAATTATCAATCTACTTTTTCAACAGGAACACCAGGTACTACTTTCGGAATGCTATCGTTTTGAAGCGATGGAGTAGGTGTTGGTTCTTTTGTGGAAGGAACAGTTGGCGCTACTTTTGGAACACTATCATTTTGAATAGTTGGAGTTGTATTATTTAGTGTTGGTTCGCCTAAATTAACTGGGCTTATCCCATCAATATATTCGGTTTCTTCTAAATCTTCTGATTTTCTACCTAATTTAATTGCTGGATTTTCTTGTGTTCCTTGTATTTTAATTGGAATTCCAATAATTCCTAATGGCGGTAATCCAATGCGCATTTTTAAATTTAATTTTCCGTCTAAACTTGTTTGTCCTTCAAATCGTAATCTAAAACCAGCTACTTTAAATTTGAAACGTTCAACAGTTACAATATTATTTTTTATAGTGGTTTTAATGTCTACCTTAGAAATATCGGGATCTTTAATATCTGGATTTTCGGTTTTTGCTGAAACAACATTCAATAATTTAAAACCTTTCATTTTAACTTTCTTTACAGAAAGGGTTCCCTTTCCTTCCAAAGAAGGCATAACAGGTTCCATTTGATTGTTTAAAACACCTTTTATCGAATAATTCAATCCAACAATTCCTTCTGCATTTTCAGCAGCAGTTACAATTTCTCGGAACATTTTAATTTCGTTGTAAGCCCGTTTAATATCAAACTCAGATGCATTAATTTTATAATCAAAATAGGCTTTTTGAGTGCCTTCATTTTTATAAAAAGCATCCATTTTTGCTGTAGCTCCAATAATACCAATTGTGCCATTTGTAAGTTTTAATGTTCCGTTTTCAATAAGAATGTTTCCGCTTAAATTTTCAATAGTAATATCGTCGTATTGTGTTTTTACAGCATTGGTTTGGATAGAAACATTTAAGTTCGTTGGAATTTCAACTACTCCTGATACTTCTGTTCTAACTTCATTTTCGTCTTCATTTTCAAAAGTTGTTGTTGGAATAAATTCGTTAATGTGTAAAAAATTTGAAGTTAGATTAAAGTTTCCTTTTAAAATTTGATTTTCCGAAAGAACAAAGTTGATAACGTTTTCTAAATTTCCATTCATGGTAATGTCAGATGTTCCATATTTCCCATTGAAATTAGAAAAATACATTTTATCCTGATTGAACGTGAATAATCCGTTTTCGATTAAGAATGGTTTTGCTAGGTAATCACTGGTGGTTTTGATGTTTTTCACTTCAAGCGTTCCGCTGTTTTTTAAATTACCAATTCTTCCGTTTGATGCATCGCTTTGTTTTCCAGCCAAACTCAAATCAGCTTTGATAAAACCATCAACATCTAATCCTTTTTGAGAGAAAACTTTGTAAATTCGGGCAACGTTTAAAGTTCCTTTTGCTTTTACGTCATAATTAATATCGTCAAAGTTTTTAAAAGAAGCAGTCATGGTAAACGGCTCACCTTCAAAGGTAAAATTTGCTGGAGAAAGCACAAAAGATGCATCTTTAAAATTACCCGTTGTGCTGTTCAATTTTGCTTTTAAATTGATGTTTTGTATAGGTTTTGGATAATAAGCGGTTTGTATGAATCCGTTTTTGAGTTCGAAATTTCCGCTGGTTACAGGGAATTTTTTTTCTTTTTTGCTGTAATTTCCTTTAGAAATAATGTCTGCATCTAAATTTCCGGCTAATTTGAAATTTGGAATTTGAAGTGCATTGTTTAAGAAAGCCAAGTCTAATTTTGATTTTATTTTTGAATCAACAGTCATTTTTTCGCCAAACCCATCCGAAATTAAAATGGCACTCAAATTGTTTTTATTTACATCAAAATATAATGAATCCAATCGTACTTTGAGTTGATTGATATCTAAATTTGGAAGTTTAGTGTCTAGATTTAAATAAATACCTTCAACTGGATAAGGTGCTTTTGTGTGTTTTACATAGCCATCTCGTACTTTAATGTTGAAATTCAATTCGGGACTTAAATTTTCAGCAGCAATGTATTTTCCTTTTAAAGTTAGGAAAGCAGAGGTTTTTCCTTTCATTTTGGTTTCGGTCATCCAAGAGACATATTCGGCTGGTAAAGCTGTAAATAAATCATCCAAGTTACTATCTTCGGTTTTTAATTTAAAATCCATTTGATAACCGTTTTTGAGGAAATCAAAAAAGCCAGTAAATTCTACAGGAAGTTTATTGATGACTAAATCATTTTTTTCAAAAACAAAAGAAAGTGAATTGGTGTTGATTTTTGTTATTAAATCGGCTTTTACTTTTTTGTTTTTTAAATATTCACTTTTGTCATAAACGAAACTCAAACTATCAATTTGTGCCGAAGTTTTTAAATTGAAATTGGATGCCAATAAATCACCTTTTCCTTTGTAGTTAAAACCTTTTGCTTCAATTTGTATTTTAGTTGATTTATCGTTATAAATTAAATGACTGTTGTTAATTTGTATGTTTTCAAGATTTAATGAGGCGCTTTCTGATGAAGTTGTGGTGTCTTTTGAAGTTGATTTGTAAATATTATAGTTTGCCTCTCCTTTCTTATTGACTAAAATATTGATTTTCGCTTCTTCTAAAAATAGTTCTTCAATTTGTGTTTGGCTTCCAAAAACAACACTCCAGACATCTATCCCAAACCCAATTTCTTTTGCAGCGACTAATGATTTTTCTTTAAATGGTTTTGATCCGTTTAGGTTTAATTCGTTTAGCGTTAATGTTAACGAAGGAAAGTGTTTAAAAAAAGATAATTCGGAATCTTTAAAATTCAGTTCCCCTTCAAGATGATTATTTGCTAAGATTTTAACTCTTTCAGTAATTGTATCCGCAAATAGAATAGGAAGTAATATTAACAGCAATAAGCTGATTACAAATGTAATACCTGTTATTTTTAAAATTTTAAAAAGTAGCGATTTATTGTTTTTTTTCATTTTTATAGTTGTAGAGAGAACTGCAAAATTACTATAAAAATGTTCTCCAATATTAAAATGTAAAAAAAAAGAGTTAGTATTAGCTAACTCTTTTTTCTCTTATCTTTTCATTGAAAAATGTGCTTTAAATTGTTTTGCAGCTCCATTTTCAGTGTAGTCTAGTGTAAACCAGTAATCTGTAGATGGTAATTGTTGTCCGTTATAGGTTCCATCCCATCCGTTACTTGTGTCCGTTGCACTTAATTGTTTGATTAACTTTCCGTATCTATCAAAAATATACAACTTCGCATCTGCTTGATTCATTCCTACGATATTCCACGTGTCGTTGTGACCATCGCCATTTGGTGTAAAGTATTTTGGGTAATCAATCACTGTTACGTTTTGTGTTATAAATGTACAACCTTCACTATCTATTACTGTAACTGTGTGCTCTCCTGCGCTTACTCCTGTAAAAACATTCGATGATTGGAAAGAACCCTCATCTAATTGATACAACAAAGTGCCTGAACCACCTGAAACGGTTACTGTGATTGTTGCATTGTCTGAAAATGCATCGGTTACCAATGTGGTAAACGAATCTGCTGGTGTAGTAGCAGTAACTGCTGCAAACTCTTCTTCTGAAACACAATTCGTAACCGAATTGGTTGCTATAACACTATAAACACCCACAACTGAAGCTGTAAATGTGGCTGCATCTGAATTTGCTTGAGCAACTCCATCAATATACCAAACAAAATCATACATACTCGCATCTAAACCTGTGTCTAATAAATACGTCTGGAAGGTAACTCCTGCTGCATCAACACATATTGTTCCATCTGCTAAAACAGGCTGTGGTAAAGGATTTACATAAATTCGAACCGTAACTGAAGTGCCTGAACATCCATTTAATGTTGGCGTAATTACATAATCAACATAACCTTGTGTGTTACCTGTTGTTTCTAATACTTGCTCTATTAATAATGTAGATCCTGTACTTGTATCAGCGGTTGCCCCTGTTACTCCTACTTGATTCACGGTCCATGTAAATATGGTGTTGGCATTAAAGGTAGAGAAATTGATAAACGTGCTACCCACACCACTACATAATTCTGGATGGTTTGGACTTCCAAATAACTCCGGAATTGGATTAACATATACTGTAATTGTCGCAGATGCACCTACACAACCATTTAAACTTGGTGTTACTTGATACACAACAACGCCTTGAGACAATCCTGTTGTTTCCAATACTTGTGCAATTGAACTTCCTGATCCATTTGATGCGCCTGAAACTCCTGTGCTGCTTTGAACAACCCATGTGAAAACGGTATTGTTTACGGTGCCCTCAAAAGAAATATTTGTCGTCTCGCCAGAACAAATCGTTTGGCCATCACCGGTTACCGTAACATCAGGTATAGGATTTACTGAAATCGTAACGAAAACTGTTTCCCCAACACATCCATTGGCCTCTGCAACTATTCCATAAACAACCTCTCCTGTTCCTGTAATTCCTGAATTTAAAACCAAAGTCTGGTTGATAAACGTATCGGTAGAACCAACTACTGATGATGAATGACCTGTAACTGTTGCACTACTAGAGGTCCATGAAAAAATAGCCCCAGGAACATTACTGCTCAATTGAATATCTACAACATCTCCTGAACAAAGAACACCTGTACTCGGTAAAACAGTAGCTGTTACCACCGGGCGTGGAGAAATGGTTACTGAAGTATTAACTGAATTTGAAAGACAGCTTCCAAAAGTAGGAATAATATAAGTTACTGTATAAGTGCCTGGTAAACTATTATTTAAATCAATATTACCAGTATTTATATCAATTGACAAACCTGTTGGTAATGAACTGAAAACACCATTTTCGTATGAGCCTGTACCTGTTAAAATAGCATTAGCAGTTGAATTAGATATACAGTACTGTGCAGAAGAGTAATTAATAGATGCAGTAGGATTTTGGTCAATATTTATGGTTGCCAAACTAGTTGCATTAACACAAGGAGCTGTTCCAGCTAAAGTATAAGTAAAAGTACTTGATGTAGCACCCGCAGCAGGAGTGAATGTTCCTAAAACGGCATCAAAAGTACCACCACTTCCTGATGTTTGGGACCAAGTACCGCCAGATTGTTCTCCTGAAATTAAACTGAATAAATCTATGGCTGTTACACTTGAATCGCAAATTGATAGAGTTCCATCTGTTCCTGCATTTGGTTGAGGACTGATATTTATGGTTGCCAAACTAGTTGCATTAACACAAGGAGCTGTTCCAGCTAAAGTATAAGTAAAAGTACTTGAAGTTGCACCCGCAGCAGGAGTGAATGTTCCTAAAACGGCATCAAAAGTACCACCACTTCCGGATGTTTGGGACCAAGTACCGCCAGATTGTTCTCCAGAAATTAAACTGAATAAATCTATGGCTGTTACACTTGAATCGCAAATTGATAGAGTTCCATCTGTTCCTGCATTTGGTTGAGGACTGATATTTATGGTTGCCAAACTAGTTGCATTAACACAAGGAGCTGTTCCAGCTAAAGTATAAGTAAAAGCACTTGAAGTTGCGCCTGCAGCAGGAGTGAATGTTCCTAAAACGGCATCAAAAGTACCACCGCTTCCTGATGTTTGGGACCAAGTACCGCCAGATTGTTCTCCAGAAATTAAACTGAATAAATCTATTGCTGTTGTACTTGAATCGCAAATTGATAGAGTTCCATCTGTTCCTGCATTTGGTTGAGGACTGATATTTATGGTTGCCAAACTAGTTGCATTAACACAAGGAGCTGTTCCAGCTAAAGTATAAGTAAAAGTACTTGAAGTTGCACCCGCAGCAGGAGTGAATGTTCCTAAAACGGCATCAAAAGTACCACCGCTTCCTGATGTTTGGGACCAAGTACCGCCAGATTGTTCTCCAGAAATTAAACTGAATAAATCTATTGCTGTTGTACTTGAATCGCAAATTGATAGAGTTCCATCTGTTCCTGCATTTGGTTGAGGACTGATATTTATGGTTGCCAAACTAGTTGCATTAACACAAGGAGCTGTTCCAGCTAAAGTATAAGTAAAAGTACTTGAAGTTGCGCCTGCAGCAGGAGTGAATGTTCCTAAAACGGCATCAAAAGTACCACCACTTCCGGATGTTTGGGTCCAAGTACCGCCAGATTGTTCTCCAGAGATTAAACTGAATAAATCTATTGTTGTTGTACTTGAATCGCAAATTGATAGAGTTCCATCTGTTCCTGCATTTGGTTGAGGACTGATATTTATGGTTGCCAAACTAGTTGCATTAACACAAGGAGCTGTTCCAGCTAAAGTATAAGTAAAAGTACTTGAAGTTGCGCCCGCAGCAGGAGTGAATGTTCCTAAAACGGCATCAAAAGTACCACCACTTCCGGATGTTTGGGTCCAAGTACCGCCAGATTGTTCTCCAGAGATTAAACTGAATAAATCTATTGTTGTTGTACTTGAATCGCAAATTGATAGAGTTCCATCTGTTCCTGCATTTGGTTGAGGACTGATATTTATGGTTGCCAAACTAGTTGCATTAACACAAGGAGCTGTTCCAGCTAAAGTATAAGTAAAAGTACTTGATGTTGCACCCGCAGCAGGAGTGAATGTTCCTAAAACGGCATCAAAAGTACCACCACTTCCGGATGTTTGGGACCAAGTACCGCCAGATTGTTCTCCAGAAATTAAACTGAATAAATCTATTGCTGTTGTACTTGAATCGCAAATTGATAGAGTTCCATCTGTTCCTGCATTTGGTTGAGGACTGATATTTATGGTTGCCAAACTAGTTGCATTAACACAAGGAGCTGTTCCAGCTAAAGTATAAGTAAAAGTACTTGAAGTTGCGCCCGCAGCAGGAGTGAATGTTCCTAAAACGGCATCAAAAGTACCACCACTTCCGGATGTTTGGGTCCAAGTACCGCCAGATTGTTCTCCAGAGATTAAACTGAATAAATCTATTGTTGTTGTACTTGAATCGCAAATTGATAGAGTTCCATCTGTTCCTGCATTTGGTTGAGGACTGATATTTATGGTTGCCAAACTAGTTGCATTAACACAAGGAGCTGTTCCAGCTAAAGTATAAGTAAAAGTACTTGAAGTTGCGCCCGCAGCAGGAGTGAATGTTCCTAAAACGGCATCAAAAGTACCACCACTTCCGGATGTTTGGGTCCAAGTACCGCCAGATTGTTCTCCAGAGATTAAACTGAATAAATCTATTGTTGTTGTACTTGAATCGCAAATTGATAGAGTTCCATCTGTTCCTGCATTTGGTTGAGGACTGATATTTATGGTTGCCAAACTAGTTGCATTAACACAAGGAGCTGTTCCAGCTAAAGTATAAGTAAAAGTACTTGAAGTTGCGCCCGCAGCAGGAGTGAATGTTCCTAAAACGGCATCAAAAGTACCACCACTTCCGGATGTTTGGGACCAAGTACCGCCAGATTGTTCTCCAGAAATTAAACTGAATAAATCTATTGCTGTTGTACTTGAATCGCAAATTGATAGGGTTCCATCTGTTCCTGCGTTTACAGGTGCAGAAACATTTACAGTAGCAATGCTTACATCATCAGGACAAGGAAAAACACCAGGGACTGTATAGGTAAAAGTCGCTGAAGTTGAACCAACAGAAGGGGTAAAAATTCCAGCCATCGGATTAAAGGTGCCACCTAAACCCGACGTTTGGTTCCATACACCTCCAGTTTGTTCTCCTGTTATAATATCATCTAAATGTATAGCAGAAGCTGTTGAAGAACACACGTTAATGACACCATCAAGTCCTGCATTTGATTCTGGAATGATATTTATGGTTGCTAAACTAGTTACGTTAGAACAAGGTGCTGTTCCTGGTAAAGTATAAGTGAAAGAGCTTGATGTTGCGCCCACAGCAGGAGTGAATGTTCCTAAAACGGCATCAAAAGTGCCACCACTTCCGGATGTTTGGGACCAAGTACCGCCAGATTGTTCTCCAGAAATTAAACTGAATAAATCGATGGCTGTTACACTTGAATCGCAAATTGATAGAGTTCCATTTGTTCCTGCATTTGGTTGTGAATTAACAATTACTGTACTTGAATTTGAAATTGCTACCGTACAACCCGGTGAAGAAATTGAATACTGAACCCCATCCACCCAAACTATTCCAGCCGTTCTTGTAATAATAACAGTATTTGTTGAAGTTATAGTGGTTAATGTAATTTGTTGTAAAATATCATTCGGACCTACATTAAAGGTAGTTGATGCACCTCCTGATGCTATTGTAACATCTCCAGCATTATTATCTCGAGCTAAACTAATAATTATCGGTGTGCCTGCTGGAACTATATCTTGTAGAGTTATTGTTAATGTAGTATTTGCATTGTTTACAAAAGCACAATTTGCTGCAGTTGCAGGAGTACCTATCGTAGAAATGGTTCCCGTTGAATTTACAGGTGTGTTTCCTCCTGAAGCACTTAAACCGTTACCTGTAATTGGAGTTCCTAATGAAGAAATTGAAGTTGTAGTTAATGTCGTACTTGTTGTTACAAGAGGAACAGTTACTGTAGCATTTCCTGCACTATCTATTGTCACTGTTTGAGAAATCCCACTATTAATTGTATATGCTACAATTGAATTGGGAGTACCTGTTAGATTAAATATAGCATTATCAGGTTCACAAATGGGTGAATTATTAGTTATACTAGTCAGTGTTGCGGGAGTTCCATTACTTGTTAAAGTAACATTAGATGTAAATGTAGTACATCCAGGAAAATTAGTCACAATATCAGTATAATTTCCTGCATTTAAACCAGTAATCATTATATTTCCAGACGCATCGCTAATTAATGTTATAGCAATTGGAGTACCATCATCAAAATAAGTAACATTGTATGATGTAGCTGCATCTAATCCTTCTATTGTAATTATACCATCAGAAGAATTACAAGAAGGATTTGTACCTATTGCTACAGGACAAACAATTGTACAGTCTGTTGATCCTGCTCCACCTACACCTGCATTTGTTTGTGTCATAGTAATATAACCTGCAGCACCATCATAATTAGTAATTAATACCATATATACTTCTCCAACTTGTGCATTGGGGATAGAAGCAGTTTCTGTAGCAGATATACTATAGCTACAATCTATTACTGTCCCTGTACATGCATGATCAGCCGTACAATCACCCAAAGTGAAATCTGCACAAGCTGCGCTCGCGCTTGAAAAAGGTCCCCATAAAGCATAATCTACATCTAAAGTAGCGCCTGTACCTCCGGGACCTGTTGTTTGTGAAATTTGTAAATTTAATGGTCCAGCTTGATCTATTTCTAGATAGTACCATGCAGGATTTGGTGCTGAAAAAAGACAAGTATTAGATACAATTACAGCGGGAGCATCTGGTACACAATCTGAATTGCTAACATTTGGAAATTCTAATGGGCCGGCATCTGCACAAAAGGGGTCTGAACCTGAACAAACTGAATTTGCTGGTGGCGTTATCGTCTGAATTAGGTCACCTCCAGCAACCGTTGTACAAGATATAGTTGCAGCCCATCCACCCATTTGAACTGAAGTGTCTGAAACAAAAGTTACAGTAATACATCCTGAAGGATGACTGGATGCAATATAATTAGTTATTGTACCGCAACCATTTGCAATAGGAGATGTACTTCCATAAGTACCAATAACAGTTCCAGATGTATTAATACCTTCATAAAATGTCATAAAATCGAAAGGTTCACCCTCAACATCCCATGTTGAAAAATCAAATTGAACATATGTTCCAGGAGAACTTGGGCAAAATGTCATAGTAAATGATTCATTCGAAAGATAATCTCCGCTTAAACCACCAGAATCATAAAAAATTCCTGAACATGTGTTAAATGTTCCATTTTGCATAGTATATGTTTGAGAATAGTTTTTACCAAAAATGGTAAAAAACACTAAGATTAGTAATTTTTTTTTCATATTTCTCAAATGCTAATTTATGGGTAAAATTGTAATTATAAAATCGGTATTATCAACTCTATATATGTGTTTTGTCCTTGAATTCATTAAAAAATTATATTTCAATGGATTGAATGTAACTAAGTCAATTTTAGTATCTATTTTTAAATTAGTATTATACTTATTGTTTATACTTACACTAGATAACAAGTTAAAATTTTTGCCCTTATATTCTGGTCGATATTCTATTTTAAACCGATTGTTTAAAAAGTCCTTAATTAGTTCGTAACGTTGAGAATTTGAATTAAAAACTAATTCATCTGAATAATTCAAAAAAACCTCCCTTATAAAATTTTCTATTTGCTCATCAGAATAAAAATTGCTACTAGAGACTTCTTTATTTTGATTATAAATCTTTAAAGAATTAGTGTCATTTAAAAATAAAATAATGTAAAAAAAAGCTAACATATTCATTAATACTATTTTCATGTATATAAATATTATTGGTTAATAATAGGGTTGTTTAGAATTAAAAGCAGATAAATTATTTCTTTTTTAAATCGCTATTTATCGGATTTTTATAACTTTCATCGGTTAAATATGCGACAATTTAATATTTTTTTGTTAAAAAACAAACAATTTGATTAACTTTTAATTAACATATGTTTTTAAATATAAAAAAGGGGACTCAATTGAGTCCCCTTTTTTATATTTAATTTTTTATTTTCTCTTATCTTTTCATTGAAAAATGTGCTTTAAATTGTTTTGCAGCTCCATTTTCAGTGTAGTCTAGTGTAAACCAGTAATCTGTAGATGGTAATTGTTGTCCGTTATAGGTTCCATCCCATCCGTTACTTGTGTCCGTTGCACTTAATTGTTTGATTAACTTTCCGTATCTATCAAAAATATACAACTTCGCATCTGCTTGATTCATTCCTACTATATTCCACGTGTCGTTGTGACCATCGCCATTTGGTGTAAAGTATTTTGGGTAATCAATCACTGTTACGTTTTGTGTTATAAATGTACAACCTTCACTATCTATTACTGTAACTGTGTGCTCTCCTGCGCTTACTCCTGTAAAAATATTTGATGATTGGAAAGAACCCTCATCTAATTGATACAACAAAGTACCTGAACCACCTGAAACGGTTACTGTGATTGTTGCATTGTCTGAAAATGCATCGGTTACCAATGTGGTAAACGAATCTGCTGGTGTAGTAGCAGTAACTGCTGCAAACTCTTCTTCTGAAACACAATTCGTAACCGAATTGGTTGCTATAACACTATAAACACCCACAACTGAGGCTGTAAATGTGGCTGCATCTGAATTTGCTTGAGCAACTCCATCAATATACCAAACAAAATCATACATACTTGCATCTAAACCTGTGTCTAATAAATACGTCTGGAAGGTAACTCCTGCTGCATCAACACATATTGTTCCATCTGCTAAAACAGGCTGCGGTAAAGGATTTACATAAACTCGAACCGTAACTGAGGTACCTGAACATCCATTTAATGTTGGCGTAATTACATAATCAACATAACCTTGTGTGTTACCTGTTGTTTCTAATACTTGCTCTATTAATAATGTAGATCCTGTACTTGTATCAGCGGTTGCCCCTGTTACTCCTACTTGATTCACGGTCCATGTAAATATGGTGTTGGCATTAAAGGTAGAGAAATTGATAAACGTGCTACCCACACCACTACATAATTCTGGATGGTTTGGACTTCCAAATAACTCCGGAATTGGATTAACATATACTGTAATTGTCGCAGATGCACCTACACAACCATTTAAACTTGGTGTTACTTGATACACAACAACGCCTTGAGATAATCCTGTTGTTTCCAATACTTGTGCAATTGAGCTTCCTGATCCATTTGATGCGCCTGAAACTCCTGTGCTACTTTGAACAACCCATGTGAAAACGGTATTGTTTACTGTGCCCTCAAAAGAAATATTTGTCGTCTCGCCAGAACAAATCGTTTGGCCATCACCGGTTACCGTAACATCGGGTATAGGATTTACTGAAATCGTAACGAAAACTGTTTCCCCAACACATCCATTGGCCTCTGCAACTATTCCATAAACAACCTCTCCTGTTCCTGTAATTCCTGAATTTAAAACCAAAGTCTGGTTGATAAACGTATCGGTAGAACCAACTACTGATGATGAATGACCTGTAACTGTTGCACTACTAGAGGTCCATGAAAAAATAGCCCCAGGAACATTACTGCTCAATTGAATATCTACAACATCTCCTGAACAAAGAACACCTGTACTTGGTAAAACAGTAGCTGTTACCACCGGGCGTGGATATATTTGAACGGTCATTTGTGTATTCAATGCACATTGTCCTGCATCGGGTGTAAACTCATATGTTGCATCGGTTGGTGTAGAACTTATAAGTTGCCATGCACCTGTAATACCATTGGTTGATGTAGTTGGTAAATTTATTGTTACTCCATCACAAACCGCATTTGCTTGCGTGAAAATTGGTGCAATTCCGTTTGTAAGAGTAATACTGCCCGATAAACTCGGTGTACCACAAATACTTCCTGTAGCCGTAATTGTATAATTAAAAGTCGCAGCTGTTGCTGATGTTGGCGTACCACTTATAGTAACTACATTTCCAGAAGTCGAAGCTGTTACACCTGCTGGTAAACCAGAAACCGTTGCGCTAGTTGCGCCACCTCCAAAAGTATATTGAATAGGTGCAATAGCAGTTCCAGAGCAAATGGATTGATTGTTATTCGCAGAGTCTAAAGTTAGCGTTGCATTGTTTGAAAGCGATACAGTTCCATTCAAACTAACCGAACCACAACCGCCTACGGTATTAATAGTATAAGAAAAATCAGCTGAAGGAGTTCCGCTAATGGTAACTACATTTCCAGAAGTCGAAGCTGTTACACCAGTTGGTAAACCAGAAACCGTTGCGCTAGTTGCACCACCACCAAAAGTATAGTGAATAGGTGTAATAGCAGTTCCAGAACAAATGGATTGATTGTTATTTGCAGAGTCTAAAGTTAGCGTTGCATTGTTTGAAAGCGATACAGTTCCATTCAAACTAACCGAACCACAACCGCCTACGGTATCAATAGTATAAGAAAAATCAGCTGAAGGAGTTCCGCTAATGGTAACTACATTTCCAGAAGTCGAAGCTGTTACACCAGTTGGTAAACCAGAAACCGTTGCGCTAGTTGCACCACCACCAAAAGTATAGTGAATAGGTGTAATAGCAGTTCCAGAACAAATGGATTGATTGTTATTTGCAGAGTCTAAAGTTAGCGTTGCATTGTTTGAAAGCGATACAGTTCCATTCAAACTAACCGAACCACAACCGCCTACGGTATTAATAGTATAAGAAAAATCAGCTGAAGGAGTTCCGCTAATGGTAACTACATTTCCAGAAGTCGAAGCTGTTACACCAGTTGGTAAACCAGAAACCGTTGCACTAGTTGCGCCACCTCCAAAAGTATATTGAATAGGTGCAATAGCAGTTCCAGAACAAATGGATTGATTGTTATTCGCAGAGTCTAAAGTTAGCGTTGCATTGTTTGAAAGCGATACAGTTCCATTCAAACTAACCGAACCACAACCGCCTACGGTATTAATAGTATAAGAAAAATCAGCTGAAGGAGTTCCGCTAATGGTAACTACATTTCCAGAAGTCGAAGCTGTTACACCAGTTGGTAAACCAGAAACCGTTGCGCTAGTTGCGCCACCTCCAAAAGTATATTGAATAGGTGCAATAGTAGTTCCAGAGCAAATGGATTGATTGTTATTCGCAGAGTCTAAAGTTAGCGTTGCATTGTTTGAAAGCGATACAGTTCCATTCAAACTAACCGAACCACAACCGCCTACGGTATTAATAGTATAAGAAAAATCAGCTGAAGGAGTTCCGCTAATGGTAACTACATTTCCAGAAGTCGAAGCTGTTACACCAGTTGGTAAACCAGAAACCGTTGCACTAGTTGCGCCACCTCCAAAAGTATATTGAATAGGTGCAATAGCAGTTCCAGAACAAATGGATTGATTGTTATTCGCAGAGTCTAAAGTTAGCGTTGCATTGTTTGAAAGCGATACAGTTCCATTCAAACTAACCGAACCACAACCGCCTACGGTATCAATATTATAAGAAAAATCAGCTGAAGGAGTTCCGCTAATGGTAACTACATTTCCAGAAGTCGAAGCTGTTACACCAGTTGGTAAACCAAAAACCGTTGCACTAGTTGCACCACCACCAAAAGTATATTGAATAGGTGCAATAGCAGTTCCAGAACAAATGGATTGATTAGTTGTTCCAATTGCACTAGATAAGGATAATGTACTTCCGCTAATGTTAATTACTATATTATCAGAAAGTGAGGTATTACAAACATTTGTAACAGTTAGAGTTAAAGTTATTGTGCTGCCTGATATGGCAGTAGTTGGAATTGTGTAATTTGTAACTAAGTTACTTGAATTAGAAAAACTTCCAATAGGAGCAGACCAGGCTATACTTGTTTGACCTTGAGCAGTCCCTGATAAATTAATAGTTTGTCCCGGACAAGCAGTTAATGGTGTTGTTCCAGCTTCTACAGTAAAAGGAGGTATTGGTGCTGTACAACCATTGTTTACATAGGTTGGAGTTCCAGTTGGACTAAAATTTACAGTTGAACCATTTAGATCAGATATTGCTCCTCCAACCGCACCAAAAATATTAATTAAATTGGCTCTTTGATATGTTACACTATCAGAACAGCTTCCTCCAAATGTAACACTTAAAGTTCGTGTAGCAGGAGTAGCGTTATAATTTCCGAAGTGACCTGCATTTGGGTTTGAAGGGGTGTCTTGAAATAGCATATAAATATTTGAAGTCAATGCCCCGAAAGAGTTTAATGTTGTGTCTAAGTTTGGGCTTGTAACAACAATTGCTGTTGAATTAGCGGGCAGAACTCCTCCAATAGGTTCTAAAATTTGACCGCAACCTCCAGCCGCAGCAATAGCGGTATTTAGTTGATTAACTTTTGAGGCTGTGGTTGCATTTTGCACTAATCCTAGCCAAGTTTGAGCGGGCCAATTGATGTTTAAAGTACTTGTGTTTAGTGGAGTCGCTCCAATTTTCATACGAAACATTTCATTGTAACCTTCATTGGTTCCGTCATCACAAGCATCAACTAAAATGCTTTCGATTTCAAAACATTGAGAGAAAGAGTTATTTGGTAAGAAAAAAAAGGTGATTAATAAGGGTAAAATCTTATAAAATTTCATTCTAATTGCGGCTTAATTTGAAAAGCGGCACAAAGTTACGAAAAGCGAAAGATTCTAATATTATTAAAAAATTAATATTATTAAAAAAGGTGTAAATTTTACTTTACACCTTTTGTTTTTTTTCTTATTTTGGAGGATATTGCTCTAAAATTTTAGAAACAAATTCTTTAATTCGAGCGTCTTTTTTGTCTGTGTTTTTTGTAAGAGAGCCAGTTCCTTCACCTTGCCAAACTAATTCTTTCGTTTTCGCATCGATAATATCAATAAAAAGGCTTCCCTCTTGAGAGGTGGTTACGTTAGAATATCCCATGCCCCAATAAGGATTCCAGCCCCAGCCAAATCCCATATTGTTGTAAATATCAACGCGTTCTCTTTCTTTCGTAAAAATACTGATTAACACATCAGGGTTTTCTGATTTAACAAATCCTTTAGCAGACATTACTTCGTCAATTGAGTAAAGGATTCTTTTTTTATCTAAATCTGAAATTTCAGCTTTATCAATACCATTTTTTAAATAAGCATAGGATTTGTAATTTGTAAAAACGGCTTTTTTGTCATAATCAGCATTTACTCTAACTGAACTACAAGAAGCTAAAGTTGCTATCAAAAGTATCGAAAGTAATTTTAATGTTTTCATTTTATAGAATTTAAGATTATTAGAACTTTTAAATCGTTAGATTTATTAGATAATTCTAAAAAAAATCTAAAAATCTAACAACTGGTCTTCAACTATATTAGGGATGGTAACTTTCAATAAAGGTTGCGTCTCCATGGCTCTTTTTATTGCAAAAATAGCTCCTTCGTTTCTTGCCCAACTTCTTCTTGAAATTCCGTTGTTTACATCCCAAAAAAGCATCGACTCTAATCGTTTAGATGCTTCTTTAGTACCATCAAGAACCATACCAAAACCACCATTAATTACTTCGCCCCAACCAACGCCTCCACCATTGTGAATGGAAACCCAAGTAGCGCCTCGAAAACTATCTCCGATAACGTTTTGAATAGCCATATCTGCAGTAAATCGTGAACCGTCATAAATGTTAGATGTTTCTCTATAAGGCGAATCGGTTCCTGAAACGTCGTGATGATCTCGTCCTAAAATAACATATCCTATTTCTCCTTTTGCAATGGCTTGATTGAAAGCTTCTGCAATTTTAATTCTTCCTTCGGCATCAGCATACAGAATTCTTGCTTGTGAGCCAACGACCAATTTATTTTCTTGCGCGCCTTTTATCCATTGGATGTTATCGGCCATCTGCTGTTGGATTTCCTCTGGAGAATTTTTCATCATTTCCTCAAGAACATCACAAGCGATTTTGTCGGTTTTGGCTAAATCTTCGGGATTTCCTGAAGCACAAACCCATCGGAATGGACCAAATCCGTAATCGAAACACATTGGTCCCATAATATCTTGAACGTAGCTATTGTACTTGAAATCGATGTGGTTTTCTGCAAAAACATCAGCCCCAGCACGCGAAGCTTCAAGTAAAAAAGCATTTCCGTAATCGAAGAAATACGTTCCTTTTTTGGTATGTTTATTAATTGCAGCCGCATGACGACGCAATGTTTTTTGAACTTCTTCCTTGAATTTATCAGGATTATTGGCCATTAAATCGTTAGATTCTTCGAATGTGTAACCAATTGGATAATAACCTCCAGCCCAAGGATTGTGTAATGAAGTTTGATCGGAACCTAAATCGATATGCAGGTTTTCTTGGTCAAATCGCTCCCAAACATCAACTACATTTCCGAGATAAGCAATGGAAACCACTTCATTATTTGCTAGAGCGTTTTTAACTCTTGGAACTAATTCGTCAATGTTTTCAATTACTTCATTAATCCAACCTTGTGAATGACGAATGTGTGTAATTTTCGGATTTACTTCTGCACAAACAGTAACGCAACCGGCAATATTTCCTGCTTTTGGTTGTGCGCCAGACATTCCTCCCAATCCAGAAGTTACGAATAATCCACCTTTTGGGGATTTTTTTATTTTTCGGAATCCGTTTAAAACGGTAATTGTAGTGCCGTGAACAATTCCTTGTGGACCGATATACATATAACTTCCTGCAGTCATTTGTCCGTATTGCGAAACTCCTAGAGCATTCATTTTTTCCCAATCGTCTGGTTTGGAATAATTTGGAATTACCATTCCGTTTGTAACAACCACTCTTGGCGCTTCTTTATGTGATGGAAATAATCCCATTGGATGACCAGAATACATGGCTAAAGTTTGTTCATCGGTCATTTCTGCCAAATATTTCATGGTCAATAAATACTGTGCCCAATTTTGAAAAACAGCACCATTTCCACCATAAGTTATTAGTTCATGTGGATGTTGTGCAACGGCATAATCCAAATTATTTTGAATCATCAACATAATAGCTTTTGCTTGTTCGCATTTTCCAGGATATTCTGAAATTGGTCGTGCGTACATCTTATAATCAGGTCGCAAACGGTACATGTAAATTCTTCCGTAGGTTTCTAATTCGGCTTTGAATTCGGGAAGTAATTCGGCATGATGTTTAGGTTCAAAATAGCGTAAAGCATTTTTTAAGGCTAATTTTTTTTCCTCGTCAGAAAGAATTTCTTTTCGTTTTGGCGCATGATTTATTTCGGCCTCATACGGTTTTGGATTTGGTAAAATCGATGGAATTCCTTGTAGTATTTGTTCTTGAAAAGTCATTTTTTGATGTATATTGTAATGTTGTATATTTTTTTAACGGAATACTGATTACTTTTTTGTTGTTCCCGTTTTCTTGTCAAATCCATATGGACAATGTCTACAGCCGCTTTTGCAACAATAACCACGTTTTAAATGATATTTTTCTGTGAAACAGCGATAGCCTTCAGGAGTTAAATAGTAATCTTCTCCTTCTTTTAAATTTTTCGGATTTAAATCTTCATTCATAAGTACAAATTTAGCAACTTTGCATCAAATGATACTACTAGTTTTTAAATATTTAATACCAAAAGGTTTTCGAGGTTTAACATTTTATCCGTTTGTTTTTTTAGCAGATAAGGATGATAGGTTGAATGAGGTTTTTATTAATCATGAAAAAATCCATATTAGACAGCAATTGGAGTTGTTAATTGTGCCATTTTACCTTTGGTATTTTATTGAATATTTAATTCGATTGCTTCAATTTAGAAATAGAAAAAAGGCCTACTATTCTATATCATTTGAGAAAGAAGCTTATGCCAATGAAAAAGACCTTGAGTATTTAAAGTCAAGGTCTTTTTGGAGGTTTTTGAGGTATTTTTAATTACTATTTTTGAACCTGCATTGGAATCATTGACCATTGTTCATTAGAAGTTGTTGGTGTTTCAACATTTCCTTTTACCCATAGCTGATAATAATAGGTTGTTCCATCGGTCAATCCATTTGACACGGTTTGGTTAAAGGTGTTCATCCAATAGTTTCCAGAACCTTGAATAGGAGAATCTGATGCGTATGATAATTGTGTATAAGCTGATAAATTTGTTGCTGTAGTTCCAATTGCTCCAGCAGAAGTTGTTGTTCTAGTAATTGCCGTAATTGCACCTTCATTATCTGAACAATTGGCGCTATAAGTAGTGTTTACAATTACATCGTGACCAGCTTTGTATACTATTGGAGTTTCGCTTACTAATCTGTAGTTGGTTGCTATTGCAGTAGTGATATTTAAGGTATAGCTAATGAAAAACATTTCGTTTCCGCCACCGCTTTGATCGTCTCTAATCGTTAAAGTCCAGTTTCCATTAGGTGATACTCCGTTAAATCCATTCATTGCGGTGATTGTTGGCGTAATTACATCAGTAGTTAAAGATCCTTCTGGTTGGTAAGTTCCTGTAATTGTAGCCGCTCCAGAAACTGTTGAAATGTTGACTGTGCCAGCATCTGAAAAGGTTACATCAAATGTTATTATATTACCAGCACCATTGTCAAAAGTAGGATCAAGGTCTGTCGTCAGTTCAATAATTTGTCCTGTCGGAGATTGAAGATATAAGTCGATGTTATTGCAGTATCTTTCTTGATCAATCCTAACATTACAAGTAATATTAGTAATTGTTCCAGTTAATCCTGTCGCTGCTATTACTCTTGTACCCGAGCTAAGACTAAAAAAACCAGCTGTATTATTTGTTAAAGACGTGGTAACTTGACTAAAAGTTATATTTGGTTCACTAACTGTTGAAGAACTTGATGTTTCAGATTTAGTAGTATTTCCCATTCTTTCCCAACGAGTAGAGCTCCAACTATAATAACCTGGCGTAACGTTATTTGGACTTGTTCCTGCTGTTGCTGTATTGTAAATTATAGTCCCATTAACAAGCGGATTTGGAGTGTTTGGATTTACAACACTCGTATTGTCTAAAGTAGATGTTAAAGCAATTCTTGGAGGAAGAAATCCATTATTTGCTGAGGTTATATCTAAAGCGCCTTCCGGAGCTGTTGTTCCTATTCCAATTTGAGCATAAGAAAAAGAACTGATTAGTGTTAAAACTAAAAGTAAGATATTTTTTTTCATCGATTATAATTTGAGTAGTTTATTTTTGTAATTGAATTGGTGCCATTGACCATTGCTCGTTAGACGATAATGGGGTTTCTATGTTTCCTTTAGCCCATAGTTGATAATAGTATGTTGTGCCGTCAGTAAGACCTGAAGAAATTGCTTGGTTTCGGGAAGATAACCAATGATTTTTAGAAATAGATTTTGCAGTATTTGATGTGTATGATAGTTTTGTATAACTAGGTGAAGTTAAATCTGTAACTGCTGTTCCAATTGCACCGGCAGATGAAGTGCTGGCTGTTATTGCTGTAATTACACCGTTACTATCAGAACAATTAGCACTATATGCCGAGTTAATTAACACATCATGACCTGCTTTGTAGATTACGGGAATTTCACTTACTAGTCGATAGTCAGAAGTTGAATTTGTTTCAATTGTTAAGCTAAAATCAATAAAATTTAAAAAATCTGCAGCAAAATCATCTCTGAGGTGTAATGTCCAATTTCCGTTCGGAGAATTTCCATTAAATCCAGCCATGGTTGTAATAGTTGGTGTAAGAACATCTGTTGTTAATGTGCCTTCTGGTCTGTAAGTTCCTGAAACATTTCCTGTAGTCCATGATGTAATGTTGGTTGCGCCTGAATCTGCAAAAGTTACATTAAAGTTAGTTCCTGCAAAAGGCCCATTATCTGTTGATAATTCTATAATTTGACCAGTTGGAGATTGTAAGTACAAATCAATATCTGCAGCGTATGAATGACTAATTTGTACATTACATGTTATTAAAGTTGTAGTGCCAGTTGCTCCGGTAATAGTGATTAATCTGGTTTGAGTTGAGAGATCAAATGTGCTTGCCGTTGAATTACTTCCTGTATAAGTATTTGGCATATTTGAATTTGGTGCAGCTACTGTGTTGTTTGTAGCTAATTCAGTTTTTGTTCCGTTATTAATGCGTTCCCATTTATTGGTATTCCAATAATAAAAACCCGGACTTACATTGTTAGGATATACGCCAGAAGTAGCTGTATTGTAAATTGCGGTTCCATTTACAAGCGGATTTGATGTTATTTGATTTACAACTGTAACTGCGTCTGTTGTAGAGGTTAATCCTATTCTAGGTAATAATAATCCATTATTTGTGGAGGTCACATCTAGTGCGCCATTTGGAACTGTTGTTCCTATTCCAACTTGAGCAGTAGCATAAAATCCATAAAATATGAATATAAGTAAATATTTTTTCATAAAAAGTAGGGTTAATATGATTTTGCGGAACAATCTAATAATTATTTTTTCAATTGATTATGTGGTTAATAATTAATTAGTTGAAGTGTTTAATTTTGTCGATTAAAAACAAAAAAAGGCAATCATTCGATTGCCTTTTTTAATAAAGTAGATAAAAATTAATAAATCACTTTTTTATTTATGATAGTTCCATTTGATAATGTGACCTGAATAATTAGCGCAACATTATTTTTTTGGATTTTTGTTAATGGAATTTCATAGCTATTCACTTCTTGATAGTCCGCTAAAAGTCTTCCTAAAACATCAAATACTCTAACAGCTTTCATCGTATTTTTTGTTGATTTTACAGATAAATTATTAGTAGTTATTGCCCATACATTTGCATCTTCATTTATTATTTCATCATTACCTAATGTGCTATTTGTGAAACGAAGTATAAATCGATCTGTATACTCTCCTGCAATTGCGGTAAAGTTATATGGATTTTGTCTTAAATCGTGTATAATGTTTGTTTCTAAATCTTCTAAATAGATATCTTGACTTGTGTTGGTAAAAAGTCCATCTATTGCTCCAATCCCTATTGAGTAATTTCCGTTTTGAGGTACTTTAATTCCCATTGGAATTAAATCGCTTGGATCAAATGGCAAACTTCTTCCTTGTATTGTCATGATTTCAGCACCTATTTTTGAATATAGATTAAAATTCAATTTTTCGTCGGTAAGAGCATCATACAATCGATCTCTATTGTTTGTTGCTCCATTGATATATCCCACTAAGTTACGAATTGCTATGCCATTAGAATCGATTAAGTCTAACCAAATTCGGCCTTCGTTCGTGTTTCCAATTTCAGATGAACTTCTAAAAAACTGACTATTACTATTTGATGTGTTTCTCATTGAATTATTGAACGTAACATTTTCTGATGTTGCACCTGATGAGTGTAACATAGATACAAAGAAGCCTTGTCCAGATGCAATGTTTCCGCCAAATACTCCAGGCCCTGTTGAAGTTCCTGTACTGTTATATGTTATATAATCGGCAGGCGTGTAGTTGTAGGTATAATCATTATAAAACGGATCAGCGATTGCGCTGCTTGGTAATGTTCCATGAGTCCAAATCTTAATAAATCCATCAATATTTGTGTTTGCAGTTAAAAAAGCAATTGCATTTACAGCTGATGGATAAGGATTTCCAATTAAATTCCAATTGTCATCATAGTTTGTTCCTAAAGTTGTTGAAACTCCTGTTAAATAAGTTCCTCCGTTCCAAGTTCCTCTCAAAATAGGGGTTGTAATTATACCATTATTTGGAGTTCCCATGAATGTAGCTGTGAAAGGCGCAGGAGTAGCCGTAAAAGCATCTGGCCCTCTAACGATATATCCTTTACCTATAACCATATTTTCAATACCGGAAGTCCAGTTTCCAAAGCCATTTGTATTGGTTCCAATAGTTGGTATCCATTTGTAAATATAGCCGGCAGAAGTACCAGGGGAAATGGCATTGCTTCCGAATGAAGTTACTGGAGAAGACCAATATACATAGTCTAACCTACGCATATTTACAGTTCTATCCATATGCATAGTTCCTGTATTTGAGTTATTATTTATCTGAATTAAACTTGCGTTATTGTTTAATTGTAAGTCACCTCCAGCATTGATATTTACCCAATCATTTATTATGATATCATTTGTTGAATTTACAGTTAGAACGGCTCCATTTTGAATGGTTAAATTCAACCCTAAAGCATCATAACTTGCGCCAGATACTATAGGGTCATTAGCTGTGTTGGGCACCACAACACAATCTGCCAATGTAGGAACGCCCGAAGGAGTCCAGTTGTTGGCGTCATTCCAGTTTGTGCTAACAGAACCATCCCAAACTTTGCTTCCGCTAACTGTTACAGTAGTTTCTTCTGTTTCAATAAGTGTAGAGCCATCGCATAAAGTATAAGTTATTTCTGCAGTATATGTTGTAGTTGAAGTTGGGCAAACATTTATTACATCGGTTGTGCCAATTACAGGTCCAGTGGTACCAGATCCTTCATGCCATGCTAAAGAAGTAATAGATGTTCCAGCAGGAACAAAGCGCCAAGCTTCGTTGGTTGCAGTCCAGTTGGTGTCTAAACCATTACGTCCTGGGGCAACTACCGCAGCTGTTCCAGTACCGTTTAGGATACCTACAATTGCATTACCATCGTTCCATGGAGTAATATTATTGTCGTCAATGTTTTTTTCTTGAATATACACTTCTATTACATTTGTATTTTCATAAAGTACCATCATTCCAGTGTATAAAATGGAATTGTCAGAAAACATAGGTACGTTATTCCATGAAGCAACTAATGCTCTACATCCGGTATTTAAAGTGATTAATTCCCAGCCAACTTCACCACCAGCGCCTGGATCAATATCGTGATATACACCATAAATAGTATTTTCAAATAATGCACCAGTAGTACTTGGTAAATTATTACTAAATGAATAGCCACTACTTGTTCCTGCATTTGTTATATCAAAAGATAAAATTCCGTTAGATCCAATTGTGCATTGGTTATAACTAGTTCCATAGAAGCAAAAGTCAAAAGGAAGGCCTATAGCAGGAGACCAAACGTCGTCTGTATTTACACTAACCGCATTTGCTAAACATCCAAATTGATAAGGTGGCGCATAAGGTATTGATTCAACAGTGTAAGTAGTAGTATCTCCTAAATCTAAATAAGTAGCTTCTAAATCCACACATGTTGAAGCTGCAGTACAGTCAAACGGAATTGGATCGGCACCATTTAGTCCTAAACCACCAGAAATCACTGAAGGACACCCCAGAGTCGTGGTTCCTGTTCCAGGTCCATTACCATTACAAGGTGTGCCAATACAAATATTGAATGAGCTTGTTTGTCCTGAAGCACTTGTGTAAGTGTATACTTGAACGAAATAAGTTTGTCCAATAGTTAAACCTGAAACCATACTAGATTCATCATCTGAACAAATTAGTGCAGCGCCTAAAGTTCCACAACCAGATGCTCCTGAATAAACAGCATGATACATATCTGTTGTGCTTCCTGTAATGTTTAATAAACTTACGTAATGTGTTGTATTTGTTGCAACAAAACTGTACCATACATCGTCATCATCTGTTCCAAAACAACTGCTGCTCACTCCAGAATCTGTTGCAGATTCAACTGTTCCAGCTGTTGTAGTTGTACAACTTAAATCGGTATTTACAGTTAGTAAAGTTGCTCCGCTACAGTTGTCATTAATTGGTGCAATTGGTGCAGCACATGAAGTACAAGAAATTGTTGTAGTTGTACAAGATGAGGCTGTCCCACAACTTGCATTTGTATTCCAATGCGCATAAAATGTTCCCGAGCTTGGAGCTACAAAACTTAAAGCAGAATTGCCGTTCGCAACAACCGGACCATTAAATGTACCAGATCTAACGGTAACATAGCCTCCCGATGAATTACTTAAAAGATAGGTATTGCCAGCAACTACACCATTAATAGTGCTGTATTCATCCTGAAATTGACATGATGAAATTTCAACTGGGATGTTATTTGTGGGTGCAGTAGCTGTTCCAAATGCATCAGTATTCGTACAACCTGAGAAAGCTGCGCTTGTCACACATATGCTGTTCAATCTCATATTGTTATCTCCACCATTGTTAATAACTTTTACATAATATATACCATTTCCTAATGTGGCAGTTATTGTTTCTGTTTGTAATGAATTGTTTGTAGTATCGGCATTAGCACATCCTATTTGTGATAATCCAGCGCATGAAGAACTTGAGGAAATTAATTGAAGAAATAGATTTCTATTGTTTGCCTCAGCTGTAATAGTTATGTTTAGTGGGCCTCCAACAACTGTAAATGAATACCATCCCTCTCTTCGAAAAGTGTTAAACGAGCATCCAGATGCTAATGGAGTGTCTTGTGTAGTGTCTAATATATTTGAAGTTGTACTTGTTAAACAAGGACCATTGACAATAATTGGAGTAGCATTTAAACAGTCCACACCTTGTGCTAATGAATCATTTGAAAAAAGAAAAATAACAAAAAGAGGAATAAATAATTTAATGTTTTTTACAATAGTTAATGTATGAAAATTGCTTTCTAGTAGGCTCTTTTTCATGATTTTATAGTTAGGGGGTTAATAGAATTATTACAAATGTATTTTTTTTTGTTTAAAAAACAACAAAAAATATAACAATTGTTAAAAAAATGTTATTTTGTTGATAAGATTGTTTTCTTTTGGGTTTAAAATTGTGTTAAGTGAAATTTTAATCAAAATTTTATAAACATCCTGTTGGCTGTATAAAATGTGGTTAACTTGTTTGTAATCTAATAAAAAAGAGCTAATAAATTAGCTCTTTTGAACGTGTTTATTTTGGTTGGTTTATTTTTCCCTTGGTGTTTTTGATAATTTAGATTCTGAGTATTTTAATTTTTCTGGTCCAATAGGAAATCTTACATCTACATGTTTTGAAATCACTGTGCCATTACTGTTTTTATCATCGGCTCTGCTTGCTATTAATTGCCAAGAGAAAGCAACATTTGAGTTTCCATTTTGAAGTTCTTTGACTATGAATCCTTCTGTAGATTTTTCTGTAACATATACACCATTACAATCTCCTTCTAATTGTACAAAAACTTTTAAAGGATGTTTTTCGTCTACAAAAATGTTTTTTGATAAAATAGGGTCAATTTTAATTTCAGCAATTCCATTAGTTAATTTTCCGGTTCCTGAATCAGTAAATGTTATTTCTGGTGATTCTGGGCAAAATAAAACTCTATTTTGGTTATTTTCGTCTTTAACAACAGTGGAAACACTGCCTCCTCCAATTATTTTATAGTTTGTACCACTTGATCTAATTCCCACATAAGCCCAATCTCCAGTATTTTGATTTCCATCAAAGAAACCTCCATAATAATCGTTTCCGGTTGTTGTAAATCCTGCTACACTTGCAATTGACTGTGTGCTAGTTCCATTAGTTGTAGTAAAATATCCTCCTTGTCTATTTCCAGATGAGGTGCTAGAGCTACCATAAACACCGGCCTCATCTCCAGTTCCAGCTACGCCAATATTCCAGCCTGGTTGTGTTGAATACCCAGTGCCAATTCCGTCAAATGCTCCTGCTACATTTGTGTTTCCTGCAGTTGCTAATGTGTTATGTTGACCATAAATAGCTGCATTTCCTTGTCCGGTAGTGTAGCCATTAATTGGATAATCATTAGCTGTGCTCACGGCAGTAAACATATCTATCGTTGGAAATGGGGATGCTGCTCTAATATGAACATGATTAGTACTAGCATCTACAAAAAACATTTCTGTTTCACCAGTACCTTCAACTCTAAAATCATAATTTTGAGCATCTTCATTAATAACAGTTTCTGTTGTACCCATTCGAATCCTTTCAATGCTATTAGCTCTTAAAATCAAGGGTACATTATCTGTAGTTCCTACATAATTTGTTGCTGGATTCGTTCCTGTATTTCCTGATAAAGACCAATCTAAACCTCCAGGTGATCCTGCAAGCGAAACCCATCGAGTTCCGTCCCAATAGTACATTCCAGGTATTATATTATTAGGTATTACGCCTGCTGTTGCTGTATTCCAAACTAATGTTCCTGCAACCAAAGGTCCTCCTTGAGGATTAACAACTGGTGCAGCAACATTTGTTGCAGTTAATGCAACTCTTGGGGGTATCAAACCATTTGTTGATGAGCTCACATCTAATGCGCCGGCAGGTGTAGTAGTGCCAACGCCAACTTGTGCCAAAATACTAATAGGGAATAGTATTGTGCTTAAAAGTAAGAATTTTTTCATAATAAGTAGGGGTTTATTATTGATAATACAAATATTTTGTTAAAGTATTAAAAAAAAATTAACACAATACTTAATTTTTGTTATTAATCGACGAACGACACATATCATCGATAAAATGAATTAATTAAATATATTGTCTTTAATAGTCTCTATTTTAAGTGAATTGCAAATCGTTTCGTTTTCTTTATACTAGATTATTTTAATTTTTATATTTTTTGGGATTTATTGGCTTGAGATTTCCAAAGTAAACTTATCCATCTTGGCTTTAAATAGCTTCTAAGCTAGTGTAGAGTTAAAAAATTATTTATTTTTAAAACTAATTTTGTTTAAATTTCGTAGATTAATAGCATAGCAAGATTTTAAGATTTTTTTTTAATTGATTGTAAAATAACATTATATACGTATATTTGTGCACTATAAATATATCTAAACCATTAGATTATGATAAGAAAAATCCTTTTATTTGTCCCTTTGTTGAGCTTTATTTTTACTGCTAAAGCTCAAATGTATGTTTCCCCTAGCAGTTACGTATTCGTTAACAACCAGTATGTGTATGTTACACAAGATGTAAACATTCAAAACACGGGTAACTTTTATTTAAGAAACACATCTCAATTGTTACAAGGGGGTACTGGTGCTGGTGCTAATGCTGGCGCTGGAGATTTATCTGTTTTTCAAGAAGGAACGGTTAATAATTTTCAGTATAATTATTGGTGTTCACCTGTTGGGGCTCCTTTAGCAGCGGCTGGTAATAATCCATTTGGAATTACAAGACTATATAGACCTACTGGTTTAACGGCTAGTACTGCAGCTACTATATTACCTACCTCAAACTATAATGGTACTTCAAGTCCTTTGGCTATTGCTCCATATTGGATATGGAAATTTGTTACTTCTTCTACTTATGCGCAATGGGCTTTTGTTGGATCTGCTTCCACAATAAATGCAGGCGAAGGTTTTTCAATGAAAGGAGTTTCAGGAACTGATGCAACAATTGCTGATGCAACAGAAGGAGTTGCAAATAATTCAGGGGGTCAACGATATGATTTTAGAGGAAAACCAAATGATGGTACTATTCCAGTGGCAGTTTCTGCTGGAAATTTTACATTAGTGGGAAATCCTTATCCAAGTGCAATAGATTTAAATGCTTATTTATTAAACCCAGCTAATGCGGCTGTTATTAATGGTCAAGCTTATTTTTGGGAACAAGTTGTAGTAAATTCACATATGTTGAATCAATATCAAGGCGGGTATGGGGTTTATAATCCTGGTACAAGTATTTATACTCCTGCAGCATTCTATACCTATGACGGTGCCGGTAATCAAGGTGTGCCTATTGGTCCTGGGACATTTTTTCAAAGAAGATTTAGTCCTGTTGGGCAGGGTTTTATGGTAATGGGAACTGCATCTGGAAATGTAACAATGCGCAATTCTTTTAGAGTATTTGTTAGAGAAGGTGCTGTAAATCAATCTCAATTTGCAAAGCTTGCTACTTTAGCTTCAACAGATGTATATGATCCAAATTCTGAATACTTTCCTGAAATTCCAAATGTTGCTGGAACAGATTATACAACAATCAAAAAAGGTACAGCTCCCTACATTAGAATTCATGCAATGTATAACGAAGGTGGTGTTAGACCAACAACTATAGCGTTTTTAGAAACCGCAACTGATGGTTTTGATTATGGTGCTGATGGTAGATCTCCTTCTTCAGAAGCGGCTGAGTTTTATTACATTTTGTCAGACATGCCTCATGAATATGTAGCAACAGCTGTTCAATTTGATATAAATAAAAAGATTCCAGTTGGATTTAGATGTAATGCACAAACTTCTTTTAGAATTCAAGTTAAAGACGTAGTTGATTTTGATCCAAATCAAAAGGTATATATTCATGATAAATCAACGGATATCTACTATGATATTAAAGATGGTGTGTTTGAAATGTCATTGCCAGCAGGTGATGATAGAACTCGTTTCGAAGTAACTTTTAAAAATACAGATGAAACGTTAACTACACCTGATGAAGCAAATAACATGTTTGCAGTAGTTCAAAATAATGATCAAGGATTGTTAACTATTTTGAATACTTATAAAAAAGATATCAAATCAATTACACTATATGATATTACGGGTAAATTGATTCTAAATAAACAAAACTTAGGAACGAATGATTCGTATCAATTTTCTACTGGAACATTAAGTGATGGGGTATATGTTGTAAAAGTAACTACAGCTGATAATGTTAATGTGAGTAAAAAAGTTTCTATTTACAAAAAATAAAAACTTATTATAGTATATTTGAAAGCAGCTTTTTTAAGCTGCTTTTTTTATGGGAAAAAGTCAAAATCAAAGAATTGAAATTATATTTCCTAACGGAATAGAACTCTATGTTAAAAGAGATGATTTGTTGCACCCTGTAATTTCTGGAAATAAATTTAGAAAATTGAAATACAATTTGCAACAAGCAAAATTTTTGGGACATACTAAATTATTGACTTTTGGTGGCGCTTTTTCAAATCATATTGTAGCTGTAGCAGGAGCAGGTCTATCCTTAGGTTTTGAAACTTTCGGGGTAATTCGTGGTGAAGAATTAATAGATAAAATTAATGAAAATCCTTCTTTAAAATGTGCCCAACAAAACGGGATGAAATTTCATTTTGTAGACCGAACAACTTATCGAGATAAATCAGATAAAAAATTCATGGAAAGTTTGCACGATTTATACGGGGATTTTTATCTAATTCCAGAAGGAGGAACTAATGAATTAGCAGTAAAAGGATGTGAAGAGATTTTAACAGCTACTGATAAATCTACCTTTGACTATGTTTGTACTGCAGTTGGAACAGGCGGAACGATTGCAGGAATTATCAATTCGTCAACGGAAAAGCAACAAATTATTGGATTTTCTTCCTTAAAAGGTGATTTTTTATCTGATGTAATTCGTAATTTTGTACAGAAAGAAAATTGGAACGTTAATTGCGACTATCATTTTGGAGGGTATGGAAAAATGACTGACGAATTAATCGGATTTTTGAATGCGTTTTACAAACAAACAAATGTTCCGTTGGACCCCGTTTATACAGGAAAAATGATGTATGGAATATTGGATTTAATTCAAAAAGATTACTTTCCTCCAAAATCAAAAATTCTAGCGATTCACACGGGTGGCTTACAAGGAATTTCGGGTATGAACGATTTATTAAGAAAAAAAAATAAAGAAACAATAAACTATAATGATTAAGAAAATTGCCCTATTATTGATAGTTGTGTTGGTTGCAAGTTGTAATAGTACACGACCTGTTGTTAGAACAACTTCTAAATCAAAACCTAAAACAACTACTACCAAAAAACCAGTAGCTCAAAACGCATCAACAAAATCAACCACTCCTAAAGCTTCAGGCGAAAATAAAGGGAATGAGGTTCAATTAGAAGCAACCTCAAATATACGTACTTATGATGATGAAATTAAGTTGTATATTTCTAATTTTCAGGAAATTGCAAAAAACAATATGAAGTCGCACGGAATTCCAGCTAGTATTACCTTAGCGCAAGGAATTTTAGAATCGGGTGCAGGAAAAGGAAAATTAGCACAAGCTGCAAATAATC
Organism: Flavobacterium sp. N2820; assembly: GCF_025947285.1. Classification (NCBI taxonomy): domain Bacteria; kingdom Pseudomonadati; phylum Bacteroidota; class Flavobacteriia; order Flavobacteriales; family Flavobacteriaceae; genus Flavobacterium; species Flavobacterium sp. N2820. Next base: position 2,961,901 of record NZ_CP110008.1, read on the forward strand.
ATTTCGGAATAAAATGTCATACGGGATGGACGGGTGAAAGTGTAAAGCATGATGACGATGCAGCTCAAGAATGTTTTAGAAAATATAATCATCCATCAGAATCCTACAGAGACCATTCATTGTTTCTAACTTCTAGAAGCCGCTATGCAAACTTATTTAAATTGGATAAAGGAGATTATGAAGCGTGGGCAAAAGGCTTAAAGGATGCGGGTTATGCAACAGATAGAAAATATCCTGATAAATTAATTGGATTAATTGAACGTTTTGAATTGTATAAATATGACAACGAGGTTTTAAGTCGTGAATATGTGCCAGTAAAGAAAGATTCTTTGGTAGAAAATTCAGAAGGATTATACACTATTCAACAAGGAGATACGCTTTATTCACTTTCAAAAAAATTTAATCTTTCAGTCGAAGATTTAAAAAAACTAAATGATTTGTCAGACAACGCCATCAATATTGGCCAAAAAATAAAAATTAAATAATGTTATATAAAAGAAGTAGTGAACTATTTGTAGCTGCAAATAAAGTAATTCCTGGCGGTGTAAATTCACCTGTTAGAGCATTTAAAGGAGTAGGAGGAACCCCAATTTTTGTAAAAGAAGCAAAAGGGGCTTATTTGTATGATGAAGATGGAAATCGCTTGATTGATTACATCAATTCTTGGGGTCCAATGATATTGGGTCATGCTTACGAACCAGTTGTAAATGCAGTAATTGAAAAAGCAAAAAAAGGAACCTCTTTTGGGATGCCAACAGCATTAGAAACGCAAATTGCAGAATTAGCGGTTTCAATGGTTCCAAATATCGATAAAATTCGATTTGTAAATTCTGGTACAGAAGCTTGTATGAGTGCAATTCGCTTAGCGCGAGGGTATACAAAACGAGATAAAATAATTAAATTTTCAGGCTGTTATCACGGTCATTCTGATTCCTTTTTAATTGCAGCAGGGAGTGGTTTAAGTACTTTTGGTGTGCCAAATAGCCCAGGGGTAACTGCAGGAACTGCAAAAGACACATTGTTAGCAAGTTATAATGATATTGAGAACGTTAAAGCGTTATTTGATGCCAATAAAAATGAAATTGCTGCGATTATAATAGAACCAGTGGCTGGAAACATGGGGTGTATTCCGCCTGTAAAAGGTTTTTTAGAAGCTTTAAGAGCAATTTGTTCTGAAAACAAAACAATGCTTATCTTTGATGAAGTTATGACTGGATTTCGTCTTGCTAAAGGTGGAGCACAAGAATTATACGATATTCAAGCCGACATTGTTTGTTTCGGAAAAGTAATTGGAGGCGGTTTGCCAGTTGGGGCTTTTGCTGCACGAGAAGAAATTATGAATTATCTAGCACCACTTGGACCAGTTTATCAAGCGGGAACACTTTCTGGGAATCCATTGGCTATGGCAGCTGGTCTAGAAATGTTAAAAGCTTTAAATAACAACCCTGCAATTTTTAAAAGTTTAGAAGAAAAAACGGCTTATTTAGAAAAAGGCATTGGTACTGTTTTAACTGATGCAAATATTCAATTCACAATCAATAGAGTGGGTTCTATGATTTCGGTACATTTTGATGCTAATCCTGTTTACGACTTCAATACAGCTAAGAACGGCGATAACGAAACATTTAAGAAGTTCTTTCATGGTTTGTTAAATCGTGGTGTTTATATTGCACCTTCTGCATATGAAACGTGGTTTATTACAGATGCTTTATCTTATGAGGATTTAGATTTCACCATTCACGCTATTGCAGAAGTAGCTAAAGAGTTATAAAAAAATCCCGCATTTGCGGGATTTTTTTTATTTCAAAGTAAGATTATTAAAAACTTTACTGTTGTTTTCTAAAAGAACTAATTGCTCATGTGTTAGCATGTCTTTAATTTCTTTTCTAATGTTTTTGAATAAAACTTTTTTATCATCCTCAGAAGGATTTAAAGCTAAAGTTTTGTGTTTAGTAATGAATATTTGATATACTCTATCAGAAACTTCGTTATTTAATTTTAGAACTGATGTCAACTCAGTAGCATCTTTTTTTGCTAAAGTTTCTGCGTTAGATTCTTGTGCAAAAGCTCCTATTGTAAAAGCAAAAAACAAAGCAATAACTGCAATTAATTTTTTCATATTATTATAGTTTTAATAGTTTTCGAAACTCAAAACTAATTGTTTTTTTTGGGATAACCAAAAAAAGATAAAAACTATTTTTCTACAGGTTGCCCTTTTTTTCTTTTTTCACTCCCTTTTTGTTTTCTCTCGCTCATTTTTTCTTTTCTATTTTCTTGTTTTTCTTCCCATTTCTTGAACTGCTCTTCGTTTAGAATTTTTTTCATTTGAGCTTTGTGTTCAATTTGATTGTCAAGCATTTTATTTTTCATTTCAAAGCGTTCATCTGCTGATAGTTTTTCTTCTTTTTCTCTTTTTGCTTTTATTTCAGCGATTTTTACTTCTCTTTTTTGAGCTTGTTCTAACAAAATTGCCTTTAATTCTTTCTGTTGTTTTGCATCTAAATCCAATTCCAAAGTCATTTTTTTAACTTGTAATTCAGTTTGTTGCTCAGGAGTTAGTTTTTCTCCTTTTCTGCTTCTTTCTTGTGCGAAAGTTAATGTCGATACTACTAAAGTTACGACTAAAATTAATTTTTTCATTTTTCTATTTTTTTAATTGTTTGATGATAAGACATAGCCAATTTAAAAAGGTTTAATCTTTAACAAAAAATTATTAAAATGTGTTTTTATCAATTGCAATAGTAAAAACGTTTGTATATTTGCAAAGTGAAAAATTTAGTCGTTTTAATCGCTTTTTTTATGCTGGCAAAGCCGGCTATTCCATTTTTGGAATATGTTGTTAATTATGACTATATTGTAAAAGAGCTTTGTGAAAATAAGGATAAACCAATACTTAAATGTAATGGTAAATGTCACTTGGCGAAGCAATTAGCAAAATCTGCTGAAGAAGAAAAACCTATTTCTTCTGACAAAAAGCAAAACGTAAAACAAGAAATTGAAACCATGTTTTGTCAAGATTTTAAAGCAGTTTCTTTTGCTGAAAATTTCGTTTTCACAAACAAAAAAATAAATTCTGACTATCAGAATTTGTATGCTTTGACTGCAATACAGTCCACTTTTCATCCACCCACCTTTTTAGTTTAATTTTTTTATTGCAATCGGTTCTAATTCAAAGAATCGATAGGATATCTATGTCCAAATTTGTTTAAAGAAATCAACATTTAAACACAAATAATAATAAATTTTAAACTAAAAAATTTTCAAAAAATGAAATTTCAATTAAAAAATATAGTAGCTGTAATGGCTTTAGCTTTAGCATTCACTTCATGTTCAGACGATGATAATAACGCAATAACCGGCGAAGGAAACTTAAAATTAGAATTCGATAACGTTTATGGCGATGCAGATTTTGCTTTTGATACACCTTACACCAACTCAAACGGAGAAGTTGTTAAAGCTTCAAATGCAATTTATATTGTGAGTAATATCGTTTTAACTAAAGAAGATGGTTCAACTTATACTGTGCCTAAAAGCGAAAGCTATTTCTTTGTAAACGAAGCAGATGCGGCAAGTACATTGTTAAATTTACCAAACATTCCAGCAGGAAATTACACAAAAGTTACGTTCGGAATTGGTGTTGATCAAGCACAATTTAATGCTGGAGCAGACGGACAAGGAAGCATGTGGACAGATGCGCAAGCATTAGGCATGACATGGTCTTGGGCTGCCGGATATAAATTTGTAAAATTTGAAGGAACAGTTACTTCAGCAACGCACACAGATGCAAATTACAGAGTGCATACTGGAAAAACTGGCGATGTATACAATTATGCTGAAGTTGTTTTAGATTTACCAGATAATGCTTTAGTTAGAACAAACATTACACCTCAGGTTCATATCATGGCCGATTTAAAGAAGATTGTTGATGGTACAACAGTTATCAATTTTGAAGAAGGTTTAGACGTAATGGGAGGAACAAAAGTGCAAAACATTTCGGCTAACAACGTTCCTACAATGTTTGAAGTACACCACGTTCACAACGATTAATTTAAGTAGAAGCTAATCCAGCTATACATTACAAGTCCGCAGGAAAAACAAAAATTTTGTAAGCAAAAAAAATGGGCTTCTTAGGTCGCCATTTTTTAGCAACAAAATCAATTTGTTTTTCCTTTACGGGCTTTTCATTCCCATCTGGGCTAAAACATAGCATTATGCAAGCAAAATATTTAATTTTATTAGCAATTGGATTTTTATGCAGTTGCGCATCAGACGATTCTTCAGAATACCAAAACATTCCAATTGATTATCAAGTGCCTTCAAATTTTCCACCATTAGCTTACAACATGGCTAATAACCCATTAACCGAAAAAGGTTTTGAATTAGGAAAAAAAATCTTTTACGATGGTCGCTTGGCTTCAGATGGAGTGGTTTCTTGTGGTTTTTGTCACATTCAAGAAGTCGCGTTTACACATCACGGTCACACCTTTAGTCACGGTGTTGGCGACGGAATTGGAACTCGAAATGCACCACCTATTCAAAACATGGCCTATCAAACCCAGTTTTTTTGGGACGGAGCTGCCGATCATATCGAATTGCTATCAATGGCGCCAATTTCAAACGAATTAGAAATGAATGGCAATATCATCAACATTATCAATATGATGAATAATGATAGTGAGTATAAAAAATTATTCCGTCAAGCTTTTCCAGAAGAAGAAATCAATTCCGAAAACATGTTAAAAGCATTATCACAATTTATGACCCTACTCACTTCTTCCAATTCACGTTTTGATAAATATAGAAGAAATGAAGCGGGAGGAACATTAACTTCAGACGAATTAGCGGGTTATGATTTGTTCAATCAAAAATGTGCTTCGTGTCATGCCACGGATATATTTACTGATAATTCGTTTAGAAACAATGGATTACCAATAAATCCGTCAATAAACGACAAAGGAAGATATCTTGTAACCGAATTGGATATTGACAAATACAAGTTTAAAGTGCCAAGTTTGCGAAATATCGAAAAAACGGCACCTTACATGCACGATGGTCGTTTTTATACTTTAGAAGCAGTGTTAAATCATTATGCGTCAAGTGTTTCTAATACTCAAAATTTAGACGCAAGTTTAAACAATGGCGGAACATTAGGAATTCCGTTGACTGCAACCGAAAAATTACAACTTATTGCCTTCTTAAAAACCTTAACGGATAACGAATTTTTAACGAATCCACAATTTTCTGAATTTTAAAATGAAAAAATATATCATCGTTTTCCTATTGATTTTTCAATATGGATTTACAACCGAAAAAGACAGTTTGTCAACAATTAATCCGTTTTTAAAATTTCATCAAGTTTCTGAGGATTTTTTTGATGATTGCGATGCTTGTGGCTGTTCGGCAAGCGGCGGAAGTATGGGTTTTGCTTCTATGTTAAATACCAATTTTGTTGGAATTCGTTATTTTAATCAGTCGTATAAAAGTACGGATGGCTTGTATAGTAACTCGGCTTGGTACAACGAAAGTTACAATACGATGCAGGTTTGGGCAAGAATTCCGGTGGTGAAACAAGTACAAATTTCTGCTTTAATTCCGTATCATTTTCATAATCGAGAATCGGCAAATGGAAAACAAAATGTTAGCGGGATTGGAGATATCACCATTTTAGGAATGTATCAATTATACAAAACACATAAAGACAGCACTTTTTTGGTTCATTCATTGCAGGCTGGAGCAGGAATAAAAGTTCCAACTGGAAAATTTGATGAAGCAAATAACGGTAGTTTCAATCCAAGTTATCAAGTAGGAACAGGAAGTTTGGATTATCTTTTAGCTACTGAATATGTAGTAAAAAGAAAAAAATTTGGACTAAATACACTTTTAAACTATGTGATAAAAACAGAAAACAATAAAAATTATCGTTTCGGAAATCAATTCAATTATTCAGGAACTTTTTTCTATTTGTATGAAAAAGAAAAGTATTCAATAGCTCCGCAACTTGGTTTTGCAGGAGAAGTATATAAAGATAATTATCAGTTAGGACAAAAAGTTCGTAATACTGCTGGCGATATTTTCTTTGGTAAATTAGGCTTTGAAATAGGAAAAGATAAATTTTCTGTTGGAGCAAATGTAATGTTGCCAATTACCCAAAATTTGAATGGTGGTAATTTAGAAGCCAATTACCGTTGGAGTTTAAATTTAAATTATAGTTTGTAATAAAAAAAGGAACTCATTTTGAGTTCCTTTTTTTATTTATTTCCCTAAATATTCAGCAATTTTATTATCACCGTCAACAGTAATTTTCATTAAGCCATGTTTGCTAATTCCTTTGCTGGCAGCGTCCCATTTTTTACCGCTTAAATCGGCTTTTATTTTTAAATCTCCAATTGAGATACCTTGGTTTGCTTTTAAAATTTCGATGATGTGTTTTTCATCTTCCGTTAATTCTGGTCCTTTTTTCTCTGGTCGCATTTGTGGAAAGAACAACACTTCTTGAATCGATGGATTATTCGTTAAAAACATGATTAATCGATCCATTCCAATTCCTAATCCAGAAGTTGGCGGCATTCCGTATTCTAATGCTCTTAAGAAATCTTCATCAATAATTCCGTTGGCTTCATCATCACCTTTTTCGGCTAAAGCCATTTGCGCTTCAAAACGTTCGCGTTGATCAATTGGGTCGTTTAATTCTGAATATGCGTTAGCGATTTCTTTACCACAAACCATCAATTCAAAACGTTCTGTTAATTCAGGATTATCTCGGTGCGATTTACATAAAGGCGACATTTCTTTTGGATAATCGGTGATAAAAGTTGGTTGAATGAAGTTACCTTCACATTTTTCACCAAAAATCTCATCAATTAATTTTCCTTTACCCATGGTATCGTTTACTTCGATTCCCATAGACTTGGCAGCTTCGCGCAATTCATCTTCCGATTTTCCTGTAATGTCATAACCAGTGAATTGTTTGATAGCATCGGTCATTGTCACTCTTGCGTAAGGAGCTTTGAAGTTTACTTTATGTTCGCCAAAAGTAGCTTCCGTAGTTCCGTTTACTTGAGTGGCACAATATTCTAATAAATTCTCGGTCATTTCCATCATCCAATTGTAGTCTTTGTAGGCTACATAAATTTCCATTGCGGTAAATTCTGGATTGTGGGTTCTGTCCATTCCTTCGTTACGGAAATTTTTCGAAAATTCGTAAACGCCATCAAATCCACCAACGATTAATCTTTTCAAATATAATTCGTTAGCAATTCGCATGTATAACGGAATATCTAAACTGTTATGATGTGTAATAAAAGGACGCGCTGCCGCTCCACCAGGAATCGATTGTAGAACAGGAGTTTCTACTTCCATATAACCTGCTTCATTAAAGAAAGTTCGCATAGCGGTGAACAATTTGGTTCTTTTCATGAACACTTCTTTCACATGTGGATTTACTACTAAATCTACATAACGCATACGGTAGCGTAATTCTGGGTCAGTAAACGCATCAAATACATGACCTTCTTCGTCAGTTTTTGGTAACGGAAGCGGTTTTAATGTTTTACTCAACATTTTAAAATCATCTACACGAACACACATAGCGCCTACTTTCGTCATGAATAATTCACCTTCAATTCCAATAAAATCACCTAAATCGGTTAATTTTTTGAAAACTTGATTGTAAAGCGTTTTGTCTTCGCCTTCGCAAAGTACATCGCGATTAAAATACAACTGAATTCTTCCTTCGCTGTCTTGTAATTCAGCAAACGAAGCTTTTCCTTGATCACGAACACTCATCAAACGTCCAGCCAAAATAACCTTCTTACCTTCTTCAAAATTTTCCTTCACTTGCTTTGAAGTGTGACTCACCGGAAATAAATCCGCTGGATAAGGGTTAATTCCAAGTTCGCGTAAAGCGTTTAATTTGTCTCTTCTAATGATTTCTTGTTCTGAAAGTTGCATAGTATTGTATTTAAGCGTGCAAAGATAATTTATTTTGTTTCAAGTTTCAAGTTCAAAGTTTAATGTTTTTTGGAGATAATAGTTCGGGCTTTTTTGGTTTCTATTTTCCTGCCATCCGTTATATCTTTTTTTCAAAAAGGATGTCGCTCCTGTCAGGGCTAATTAGCAAACTATTTGTATCTTTGCGAAACTTTTTCAAAACACAATTTCGGTTATCATGAATAAAAAAGTCCAACTTCAAGATTTAGGAAATAAAGATTATAAAGATACTTGGGATTATCAAGAAGCATTATTCAAAGAAATTGTGGACATTAAAATTCAAAATAGGAGAGAGGAAACTTTGATTCCTACTCCAAATTATTTCTTATACGTAGAACATCCTCATGTTTATACTTTAGGAAAAAGTGGAGACGTAACTAATTTATTACTTTCTGAAAAGCAATTGGAAGCAAAAGGAGCCACTTTTTATAAAATTAATAGAGGTGGAGATATTACGTATCATGGGCCAGGGCAAATTGTGGGTTACCCTATTTTAGATTTAGAAAATTTTTTTACCGACATCCATAAATATTTACGTTTCCTAGAAGAAGCTATTATTTTAACTTTAGCAGAATATGGTTTACATGGAACCAGAAGCGAAGGAGAAACAGGAGTTTGGTTTGATGTAGGAACGCCATTTGCAAGAAAAATTTGTGCTATGGGTGTTCGTGCTTCGCGTTGGGTAACCATGCATGGTTTTGCATTAAATGTAAATGCCGATTTGGGCTATTTTGATAATATTATTCCATGTGGGATAAAAGGTAAAGCTGTAACTTCAATGCATGCTGAATTAGGTAAAGAAATAAACGAACAAGAAGTTAAAGGAAAAATTCTAAAACATTTTCAAAATTTGTTTGAAACCGAGATTATTTAAAAATCTAAAGTCAATTGCTCAGGTAATAATCGGAAACTCATTCGATGGTATTTACAAGGGCCATATTTTTTTATTGCTTCTCTGTGATCTTTTGTAGGATACCCTTTGTTTTTCTTCCAGTTATACATTGGAAATTCCTCATGAATTTTATTCATATACTCATCGCGATACGTTTTTGCTAAAACAGATGCGGCTGCAATACTCAAGTATTTGCTATCTCCTTTAATAATGCTTGTATTGGGGATTGATTTTAATAATTCAATTTCATCCGAGGTAAATATTTTTCCTGTTTTTTGTTTCATACCTAATTTTCCATTCAAGGGTCGATTTCCATCTACAATTATAAATTCAGGAGTAGGGTTTAATTTTAAAATACATTCTTGCATGGCTTTCATGGAGGCATTTAAAATATTGATTTCGTCAATTTCTGTATTATGTATATGAGTCACAGAAAATGAAACGGCAGTAGTTTCAATTATTGGTTTTAATTTCTCTCGTATTTTTTCTGATAATTGTTTGGAGTCGTTGAGTAAAGTAAGCTCAAATTCTGTTGGAAGTAAAATGGCAGCAGCAGTTACAGGACCAGCTAAACACCCTCTTCCTGCTTCGTCGGTTCCGCACTCTAAAACTAAATTGCTATAACTTTTACTTAACATCACTTTTTTTGACAAAAATATAATTTTTCACGCAACCTTTTTGCTATATATTCATCTTTATAATGAGATTGTTCCATAAAATGTTTTTTTAAAACTAAAACTTTAACAAAAATAAATTAGTAATATTCCGAAGTATTATTTGTTTATTTAAGAAATTATTAAGAAGTTTGCGGAATAACTAACTCAAATAAATTTAATATGAGATCGAAGTTCAAATGGATTTTTACGCTTTTAGTAGCGTTTACGATGCAGTTTTCGTTCGCGCAACAGAAAACTGTTACGGGTGTGGTTTCTGATGACCTAGGCCCTGTTGCTGGTGCTAACGTTGTTGTAAAAGGAACAACAACAGGTACTACAACTGATTTTGATGGTAATTATTCCATCAGTGCAAAACAAGGTGATGTTTTAGTAATTTCTTACGCTGGAAGTACACAAAGTGTTACTGTTGGTGCTGGAAATACTTACAATGTTACTTTAAAAGTGGTAGAGATTGATGAAACGGTTGTTGTTGGTGTAATGGGTATTAAGCGTAAAGTTGATGAATTAACATCTACAAACCAAGTGGTTAACGCTAAAGAAATTACTCAAGCTGGTAACCCTAACGTTGTACAATCTTTAGCAGGTAAAGTTTCTGGTTTGCAAATTAACACTACTAATAATGGTGTAAATGCAACAACTAGAATTGTATTACGTGGTACAAGATCTATTTCTGGAGATAACCAAGCATTAGTTGTAATCGATAACGTTATATCTTCAGCTTCTGTTTTACAAGCTTTAGCTCCTGAATTAATTGAATCTACTAACATTATTAAAGGTATGCAAGGTGCAGCTTTATATGGTGAGCAAGGTAGAAATGGTGTAATTATTGTTACAACTAAAAAAGGTGATAAAGACGGTAAATTAAGAGTTTCTTTGAATTCTTCTGTTGATTTTGAAAGCGTTTCATTCATTGCTCAACGTCAAGAGCGTTATGGACAAGGATGGAATGGACAACATATCTCTTATGAAAATGGAGGATGGGGTGCTGAAATGGACGGCGTAGTTAGACCAGTAGGTATGGCTCAAGCAGATGGTACATATATCATGGCTCCATATTCACCAATTGAAGATAATATTAAAGAATTTTTTGAAACAGGTACTGTTTTTCAAAATGGTTTATCTATTAGTGGTGGTAACATTAACGATGGTTATGTGTTGTTGTCTGCTAATAAACAAAATACAAACTTTGTTGTTGACGGTGATGAGTTAAATAGAAATTCATTCTTGTTTAAAGCAGGTAAGAAATTTGATAAGTGGACAGTTGATGGTAATATTAACTACATTACTCAAAGAACTGAAACAACTTCATCAAACTTGTTTACAGATTTATTACAAACAGCTACAAATATTCCAATTGAGCGTTTTGAAAATTCTGGACAATCAGGACACTGGACTTCTTACTACAATAACCCTTATTGGTTAAGAGATAATGTTAGAAATACAAACCGTTCTAATTATGTAAGTATGATTGGTACATTAAATTATGAATTGAATAAAAACATCAATTTTAATTATGTAGCTAACTTAAGACTTTCTGATGCAAGTGGTTTATCATATACTAATGGATATACTGACTTATTGCAAGTTGGAGGTGGAGATCAAACAATTGTTTCTTCTTTTGATGCTTCAACTCAATACTCTAGAAGTTTTTACGGAGACTTTATGGTGAACTTTGATTACATGTTAACAGATAATATTTCTTTCAAAGCGAATATTGGATCTAACATGCAAGATAGTATGACTGAATTCACTTCTGTTGGTGGAAATAACTTAACAGTTCCAGGTTTATACAATATCAGTAATATTACTGGAGACCCAAGAAGAGATAATGGATTTACAAGAACAAGAAGATTTTCTTTATTTGCTAACGTTGACTTAGGTTATAAAGAATATTTATTCTTGAATTTAACAGGTCGTAACGACTGGAATTCTACATTTACAGGTGGTGAAAAAGATAATTATTTCTATCCTTCTGCTGGGGTTTCTTTCATTCCTACAAAAGCTTTTGATGGTTTAAAATCTGATAAAGGTGTTAATTATTTAAAAGTATACGGAAATATTGTACGTGTTGGTAATGCTTCATCATTAGGGGCATATGGTTTAAATTCATTATATGCTACGGCAGCTGGTTATCCATTTGGTGCATTAAGTTCTTTTGCTCCAGATCAAACTCCAGTTAACCCTGCATTATCTCCTGAGTTCTTAACTACAGTTGATTTTGGTGTGAACTTAGAATTATTCAAAAGTAGAGTTACTTTAGATGCATCTATTTATAGAACGGTTTCTACAGACTTAATTACTAACCAATCAACTTCTGCTGGTTCAGGTATTTCTACATACTTAACTAACTTAGGTAAAGCGACTACTGATGGTTATGAAATTGAATTAGGTTTTACTCCTATCAAAGCTTCTGACTTTAATGACTTAGGTTTGAAATGGGAAAATCGTATTGCTTACTCAACTAATAAAACTATTGTTAATGACGTTTCAGCTACTGCAGATGAAATTGCTTTAGTAAATTTCACAGGTAATGGAGTTGGTATTTTTGCAACTGAAGGAGAAGAGTTTCCTTTAATTAAAGGTATTGCTTATGAAAGAGATGATCAAGGTAGAGTATTAATTGATCCAGTAACTGGTAATCCAATTAGAACTACAGAATATAAAGTTTTAGGTAAAGCTACACCAGATTATATCATTAACTATAATACAGCTGTTGAGTTCAAAGGATTCCGTTTAGCTGCTGTTATGGATTATAGAACTGGTCACCAATTCTGGGCTGGTACTAAAGATTGGTTATCTTGGTCAGGTCACTTATATGAGTCAGCTGAAAACGGTAGAAATGGATTTATTTTCCCTAATTCTGCTATTGAAACTGCTCCAGGTGTATATACTGAAAATACAAGCGTTGTTACTGGTGGTACAACTTATACAAGTTATTTAAATTATTTCTCTAACGAATATAGAGCTGTAGTTGAAAACTTCGTATTAGATGCTACAGCATTTAAAGTGAGAGAACTTTCATTAAGTTATACTATTCCTGCTAAGTCTATTGAAAAAACAGGTTTAACTTCGCTTCGTTTAGGTGTTAATGCAAGAAATCCTTTCATTGTATTACCTAAAGAAAATAGAGGTTATCATGATCCAGAGCAATCAAGATCTTCAGGTAATGATCAAGGTTTAGCAGTTACAGGTCAATATCCTGCAACTAGAACTTTCGGTTTCTCTCTTAATGCTTCATTTTAATTAAATTAGTTATGAAAAAAATAAAATTAATATTGCCTTTAATAGCTTTTACGCTATTTTCGTGCGACAATTATTTGGATATAAATGAATCTCCAAACGATCCAAATGCTTCTCAAGTTACGCCTAACTTATCTATTTCTGCGGTTCAAACTAGTTCTTACTCAGTTTTAGTACGTAGAATGAATGAATTAGGTAACGTTTTTATGAATAACTGGGGAGCTAACGTAAATTCATTTACTGGTGGTTATGCTGAAGAATTTGGTATTACTATGAGTAATAATTTTTACGAAGATGTATGGAATAGTTTATATAGAAATACATATGAGTATACAAATATAATCAATCACCCATCTGCTGATTATGATCATCATAAAGCAATTGCTAAAATTATGAAATCATTTTACTTTCAGTATTTAGTAGATATGTATGGTGATATTCCTTACTCTCAAGCTCATTTAGGTGTTAATAATGTTAACCCTGCTTATGATGATGATCAAGCTATTTATCAAGACTTAATTGTACAATTAGATAGTGCAATTGACATGATTGATAATGCACCAGCTAATACAGTTGCTGTAGGTGGTGAAGACGTAATGTTAGGTGGTAACATGGATGGCTGGAAGAGATTTGCGAACACTTTAAAATTAAGAATTTTATTGCGTCAATCTACAAAAGCTGAAACTGATGCTACTTTAGCTACTTATTTAAATACTGAATTTGCAAATTTAGATTTGAATTTCGTTAACGAAGATATCACAATCAATCCAGGTTATTCAAATGCAAGTGATGTGCAACAAAATCCTTGGATGAACTTGATGCAAAATCTTAACGAAGAAACAATTACTTACAGAACGGCTTACAACTTCAGAAGAGCTTCTTCTTACATTGCTGGTAGATTGAATAATACACCACCAGATCCACGTAGAGGTAGAATTTTTACTTTAATTAGTGGAAATGTTGTAGGTGTAAATCAAGGTGATTCATCTGCTCCTTCTGGAACTGCTCCAGCTGATATGTCTAAATTAGGTCCTGGATTAGTTATTAATTCAGCTCAAGATGGATATGTTATGTTATTAGCTGAAAGTTTGTTATTACAAGCTGAAGCTGTTGAAAGAGGATTTATTCCTGGTGATGCTCAATCTTTATTTGATGCTGCTATTGTTGCATCTATGAACCAATTAGGGGCTACTCCTGGAACTTACGTTTCAGATGTTAACTTAGTTGACGGTAAAGGTTATGCTGCTAGTGTTAATAAAATTCAAGCTATCATGTATCAAAAATCTATAGCTTTAAATGGAATTAATGGTTTAGAGGTTTGGATTGAGTATACACGTACTGGTCTTATTAATAATATTCCAATGCCTTTAAATTCTTCATCTCCAACAAATCAAAAACCATTACGTTTAATGTATCCTACATCTGAATTAGCAAGTAATTCTGCTAATGTTCCTGCTCAGTCAGTAAATGATGTATTTACAACAGGCGTTTTCTGGAAATAAGAAATAACTTTTAAATTATTTTAAATATGAAAAAGATTTTATCATTAATGATTGTTATTGCTACAGCTTTTGCTTGTACTGATGACGATATTAGAACAGAGCAAAATTTAGCTAGCGGTCCTAAAGTTGTTGGTTTTACTCCAAACTTTCAAACTGTTACTTACTTTGCTGACGAAGGTGTAGTTTTAAGAAAATTTCCTTTAGACTTAATAGGAATGGGTAATGGTCAGTATTCTGATACTGATATTGAAGTTTCTTATGTAATTGATGCTGCAAGTACAGCTACTGATGGTGTAGAGTTTAACATGGTTGAAACTTCTGGAAAAATTGTTATTCCAGCTGGAGCTTCTTTTGGTGAATTCCCTTTAGAAGTTAATACTGGTCAATTAAATGCTACTGCTAAAACAGAGTTAATTTTAAATTTAACTACTTCTTCTCCAGGTTCAACTGTAGGTGCTCAATATAGCCAATTGAAAATTATTTTCGTTGGTTGTTTATCTCAGTTAGCAGGTAACTATCAAAAAGTTACAACTTGGAATAATGGAGCGAATTCTTTTACTAGAACTAATGAAGTATTTACTTTAGTTGATGTAAATAAATTTAGAACTCGTTATGTTGGAAACTGGAATATTGGCACTTTTACACCAGAAGGTTATGAATTCGTTGATATTTGTGGAGAAATTACTGTTTTAGATCAAAATCTTGGTCAATTCTCTAACGAAGTAAAAGGTGGTGTTGAAGACGATGTTCCAAACGATGGAGAAGTTACAAGTACTACTCAACTTTATACAGTTTATGATGTAGTTCCTTATCCAGGATTATCTAATAGAGTTTTCAAAACATTCTACACTAAATTATAAATTTTAACAAATATTATATATGAAACTAAGAAATATATACAAATTCATGTTTGCTACAGCTTTAGTGACTTCTTTCGTTGCTTGTAGTGATGATGAAGATGCTACAAGTGAAAGAATAGAAAAGTCTGTTGTTACTGCTGATTTAACTTCATTTAATCTTAATGAAGGTCAAGATGCTACAATTACTTTAACTATTGACAAACCATTAAACAAAAGATCTGATTTTAAATTAGAATTAGTTGGTGGTACAGGTGCTTTTAGAGACTATACTGTTGATGGTGATAATAACCCTGATACTGATGAAGAAACTGTTATTGATGATGGTTATGGAATTATTGGTCACAAAGTTACTTTCCCTGCTTATGCAACTAGTGCTTCATTTACAATTTCAACTTTTATTGACTATTTACCAGAAGGAACAGAGTCTTTAGTATTTAGATTATATCCAATGGGTAATTCTACTTCTTTAGTTGACGCTGCTTCAGAAACTATCACAGTTAATTTAGCTAATGTAGTTCTTGATGAAATTCAAGCTGATTTAACTTGGGCTTCTCGTACTAATGCTCATGGTAATATCGTTGATATTGAATATACTGGTACTGATGAAGATACACATTCATATGCTGACTTTGATTTTGATACATTCATCATCGGACCTGCAAATGATTTAGGAGGTGCTACAGGTAATCACCCAGAATATATTGGTATTGCTTCTACAGCTCCAAATGGTTTTTATGATATCTATGTTGACTTATGGGACACTACTTCAGCTGAACCTGCTGTTACTAAACAATTATTCAAACCAATGTTAACTATTAGTAAGCCAGGAGCTTGGGTTCATACAATTGACTTAAGTGGAATTTGGTCTTCAGATGATTTAGGTTCTGGAACTGGTCCAGCTGCTGATATTTACGCTGCTTATATTGAAAAAGCAGGTTCAACATTCACATTGTATGCTCCAGATAATTCTGTACTTGCAACAGGAAGAGCTGCTATGACACCTAAAAATGTTAAGCCAGTAATTGTTAGAAAAAAATAATTTTTTAATAAAATTATATAAAAGAGCTACATTTATGTAGCTCTTTTTTTATTCCCTATTTTCTTATACATTTGCAGTTCTTATATATTTCTTATGAAAAAATATTTTTTATTCTTTTTACTTTCTTTAAGCATAGGTGTTTTTTCACAAGATGATGGTCTAGATAATACCAAAGGATTAGTTCAAGGAAAAGAAGTAAAACCTTCTGTTGAACTTTATAAAATATATACTCTTCAAAAGGATACAACGTATGTTGATACAAGTCTGACTATCAAAAGTGAGTATAATCACAATCTTCTTAGAAAAGACATTTTTGGATTGATGCCTTTTTCTAATGAAGGACAAACCTATAATACTTTAGACTTTGGTTTAAAACAATATTCAATTTTACCTTCAATTGGTTTCACAGCAAAACATTTTAATTATTTAGCATCTAATGATGTTAAATATTATTCCGTTCCAACTCCTTTGACAGATTTGTATTTTAAAACGGTAATGGAACAAGGACAATCACTCGATGCTTTTTTGACGGTTAATACTAAGCCTAATTTAAATTTTTCTATTGCTTATAAAGGTCTTCGCTCTTTAGGAAAATACGTTAATTTATTAACTAGTTCGGGGAATTTTAGATTTACTTCAAGTTATTTCACAAAAGATAAAAGGTATTTTTTAAATGCTCATTTTACTGGTCAAGATATCTCAAACCAGGAAAATGGTGGAATCATAAATACTGATGACTTTGAAATTAACGAAGGCGATCAGTTTTCTGAACGTGATAGAATTGAAGTTTTTTTCGAAGACGCTACTTCATTATTAAAAGGGAATAGATTTTTTATAGATCATTCATTTAAATTAAGTAAAAACAATCCAAACAGTTTAGTTTTTACACACCAATTTAGTCAAGAATATAAGTTTTTTGAATTTAATCAGGATAACGCAAATACACGATTTGGTTCTTCTTTTTCTAATAAAATCAAAAATAAAACACGTTATAATAATTTATATAATAAATTTGGAGTTGCCTACAAGACAAAATCGTATGGTAATTTAGAATTTTTTATTGAAGACAATAATTACAATTATTATTACAGCAGTATAGTTTTTGATACTTCTGGAAATTTAATTGCGCCAAATTCAATTTCTGATAGAATTAATATGATAGGTGGAAATTATACCTATTTTGCAAATAAACTAGTTGCAAAGCTTTCAGTTTCTCAATCGGTTAGTGATCAAGGAATTTCAAATATTGAAGCTAATGCAAAATATAAATTTAATGAGGATTTGCAATTCGAGTTCAATTATCAAAAATTAAATAGTTTACCTAACTTAAATTATACCTTATATCAAAGTAGTTATGTAGATTATAATTGGTTTAATAGTTTTAAAACAGAAAAATTTAATCAAATTACTTTCAATGCCAATTCAAAATGGATTAATTTCTCTGTTCAATATAAAATAATTAACGACCATTTGTATTTTGATAATATCACAAATACGATTGATACTTTAACAGTTAAACCTTTTCAATACGATAAAACAATCAACTATTTTTCTGTAAAAGCAAACAAAGAAATTAAATTTTGGAAACTTGCATTAGATAATACTCTTTTGTATCAAACTGTTGATCAATCTGAAGATGTGCTTAATGTTCCACAACTAATCACTAGAAATACGCTTTATTTTTCAGATTACGTATTCAAAAAAGCTATGCTTATTCAAACAGGAGTTACTTTTCAATACTTTACTAACTATTATGCAAACGATTATAATCCTTTAATTGGAGAATTTTATGTGCAAAACGAGAAAAAAATCGGAGGCTTTCCAATGTTTGACTTTTTTATCAATGCAAGAATTCGTCAAACTAGACTTTTTCTAAAAGCGGAGCATTTTAACTCTTCTTTTACAGGAAATAATTATTATTCTGCACCAAATTATCCCTATCGCGATTTTATGATTCGTTTTGGTTTAGTGTGGAATTTCTTTAAATAGCAATTTATCGTTAGTGCTGTTTTTGTAATCCATTTTACTACTGTTTACTATATTTTTTGTTTAAAAAAGAAAGGGCTACCGTTGACATCAGGGTTAGAAAGACATTCATTTTTGTATTCATAATATTCACACTATCTTTGCAAAAGATTTTGAAAGCATTCTTGTTTTCTAAATTTAAATTTATAAATTCTAATTTTTAAAATGAAATACGCTAAAAATATATTAGAAACTATTGGAAATACTCCTTTAGTCCAACTAAATAAAGTTACTGCAGAAGTTGATGCACTTGTGTTAGCTAAGGTTGAAACATTTAATCCAGGAAATTCTGTAAAAGATAGAATGGCCGTAAAAATGATTGAAGATGCAGAAGCAGATGGTCGTTTAAAACCAGGAGGAACAATTATTGAAGGAACTTCAGGGAACACTGGAATGGGTTTGGCTTTAGCTGCCATCGTTAAGGGATACAAATGTATTTTTGTAATTTCAGACAAACAATCTAAAGAAAAATCAGATATTCTTCGTGCCGTTGGTGCAAAAGTAATTGTTTGTCCAACAGATGTAGAACCAACAGATCCACGTTCGTATTATTCGGTTTCCAAAAAATTAGGTGAAGAAATTCCAAATTCTTGGTACGTAAATCAATATGATAATCCTAGTAACGCAATCGCACATTACGAACAAACAGGACCAGAAATTTGGGAACAAACGGAAGGCAAAATTACACATTTCGTGGTAGGTGTTGGAACCGGTGGAACTATTTCTGGTGTTGCTAAATACTTAAAAGAAAAAAATCCAAACATTAAGATTTGGGGAATTGATACATATGGTTCAGTTTTTAAAAAATACCACGAAACAGGAATTTTTGATGAAAATGAAATTTATTCATACATCACTGAAGGAATTGGTGAAGATATTTTACCTAAAAATGTTGATTTTTCATTAATTGATGGTTTTACAAAAGTTACCGATAAAGACGCAGCCGTTTATACCCGAAAAATAGCTTTAGAAGAAGGAATTTTTGTTGGAAACTCCGCAGGAGCAGCTGTAAAGGGTTTATTGCAGTTAAAAGAACACTTTAGTCCAGAAGATGTAGTTGTGGTCTTATTTCACGATTCTGGAAGTCGTTATGTTGGTAAAATGTTTAATGATGATTGGATGCGCGAAAGAGGTTTCTTAGATGAAGAAATTACAAAAGCTGAAGATTTAATAAAAGAACACATTGACAAACCATTAGTTGTAGTTCGTACAGAAGAATTAGTTTCGCACGCCATTGAAAGAATGAGAAAATACAAAATTTCTCAAATTCCTGTAATCGATGTTAATGGATTTGTTGGATCTGTAGATGAATCAGACTTATTTCAAAGTTTTATTTCAGATAAAAATACAGCTGAACGACCTATTCGAGAAGTAATGGGAAAACCATTTCCAATCGTAAAAATTGGGACACCTGTAGAAGATGTTTCTAAACTAATTACTAAAGATAACCAAGCGGTTTTAGTAGATTTAGGAAATGGAAAACATCATATTATTACTAAATATGATATTATTGGTTCAATAAAATAATATTAAATTTATTTAACCGCAAAGAGCGCTAAGAAAATCGCTAAGAACGCAATAAAAACTTTGCGAACTTTGCTTTAAACCTTGCGAACTTTGCGGTTAATTTTTGAACAATTTCTGTTATTCCTAAAATTATTCTCCTTGTAAAACGCCTGAAACATTCCAAGAACTAAAACTTCCGCCTTCGTTTGGACCTTGTGGAATTTTAACTTGTATAGTATGTGTTCCCGCTTTTAAATCTCCTAATTCTATATAAATCGGATTCGTTGCTGTTCCTGGACACCAATTTGAACGACTTAAATCAGAAGATGATAATCCGTCATTAAAATTTCCAGAAGCAGGATTAAATAAACGATATCCTCCACAATCTTGTCGCCAAGGAATAAATGAAAACACTTCTTTTCCGTTTAAAATAATGGTGTTTTTCTTTGGAACAAATTCGTCTCCATTTTCCCAGCCACCATGTCCAGTGGTAATGTAACGCAATTTGGCGTTTTTAATTTCTTTGTCTAAATTGAAAGTAACTTCCAAACCTTTTTCATGATTAAACATCGTAGCATATTCCTGACCTGCCATTTCCATAACGTTTGTGGTATTAAATAACGGAATAGAAATATTGGTTTTGTCTAATGAACTCTCGCTTGGATTAATGGTAATATGCATCGAAATCTTGTGTCCGCCTTTATCATAGTTGCCAATGAATGTACCAACATAAACAGTTTTTCCAGATAAATTGGATTTTAAATCGGTAATATCCATTCGATATGGAACCGTTTCGTGCCAAGTTTTGTCTTTCAATTGAATGTAGTTGTATTGCTTAATTCCAAATGGGGTAAAAAAGCGCATTAATTCAATAATTGGAGCATATTCATTCGTAGCTACAACACCTTGATATTGTTTTCCATTACCGTTTTCATAAATTGGTAACGTTTTACTTCCGTTTTGCAAACCATCAAAAAAAGATTGCTTTTTATCTTGGGGAATTACAAAAACCGAACCCGTTCTGTCATAAGCATCACCATTAGATTGTTCAGCTAAATCTAAAAAGACTAAATCTCCTTTTTTAATTTCTGGAAATGTAATTTTTTTCAAGATAATAGTTCCGTTTGCAAATCGTAAAATGCTGTCGTTTGATTTTGAAGTGTCTGAAAAATTTATGATTTCATTTTCAAAAACTTTTATTGTAGTAAAACGACTCTTCCAAACTAAATCTTTATAAGTCAATCCATCTAAAATAGGACTATTAGTAGTGCTGCTTTGTAAAATTAAAGTTGGACTAACCGATTTTATTTTTTCAATTTTAGTAGCCGAAATCACAAAATTTCCATTACGAACCATTTCCAAAACCAAACCAATATTTTGACCTAAAGAAGTTGGAGCGCCTTTAACTTGCAATTCATTCGTGTACCAAAGTTCAATAGTGTTTGAATTGATTATTGTTTTTGCTTTTTGGCATTTGTATCCTAAAATAGTTTTGGTTTCTGCTAAAAATTCAAAGTTTTGTTTCGCTAAAGAAAGACTATCAACCGAAGTAACAGATTTGTCTTTTTTTAATTGAGTTACCTGAATAATTTTATTTTCAGAACGATTGATTAGTGACTGTTCAAATGGGTATGCAGCTTTGCCAGAATTCATTTTTTCTGATGAAATTAGAGTTTCTAATGCATTGGTAAAAACCAAAATCGCATCTTGATTTTCAATAAGCTTTCCGTTTGAACTTTTGATGTAAGTTATTTTTAATCCTTTTGGTGGTTTTGCGCCAGTTTGTGCTTGAATAAAAACGAAAAGACTTAAAAACGTGAAGGTTAAGATTTTTTTCATAAAAGTTAAGTTGTTCAGCAAATATAATTTTTTATCTTTGTTTTTCAATTATATACGCCATACAGAATGAAAGAAGATTTTTTGCACCACGTGTGGCAGCATAAAAAATTTGCTGTTACACAATTACAAACTACTACAGGAGAATCTATTCAGATTCTAAATTCAGGTCAATATTTGCAACAAACTGGTCCTGATTTTTTCAATGCACAACTTATTATTGGTAATCAAAAATGGGCTGGAAATATTGAAATTCATCTCAAATCGTCTGATTGGTATTTGCATAATCATGAAAAAGATACTAATTATGATTCTGTTATTTTACATGTTGTTTGGGAGTATGATATACCTATTTTTAGAAAAAATAATACTGAAGTTCCTACCTTAGAACTAAAAAAATATGTTGAATTAACTGATTTACATAAGTATCAGTCATTAACTACTCAAAAAGCTTGGATTTACTGCGAAAATGATATCAGTAAAGTAAATGATTTTATTCTTAGAAATTGGCAAGAGCGCTTGTATTTTGAGCGTTTAGAACGAAAAGCAACTGAAATTAAGCAATTGTTACAAGTTTCAAATAACGATTGGGAAGCGATTTTATTTTGCTTATTAGCTAAGAATTTTGGTTTAAATACAAATGGTATTTTGTTTCAAAACATGGCAAAATCAATTCCTTTTTCTGTCATACGAAAAGAATCGTTTGCTATTGAAAACTTAGAAGCTTTGTTTTTTGGACAAGCTAATATGTTGGAAGCTAATTTTCAAGATAATTACACTAATAAGTTGCAACAAGATTATAACTATCTGATTAAGAAATATAAAATTACTAAAAATGTATTTGATAAAGTTGAATTTTTTAAGCACAGACCTGATAATTTTCCAACTATTCGATTAGCACAACTGGCTGCGTTGTATTTCAAAGAGCACAATTTGTTTTCAAAAATCATTAGTTTTAATGTGATTTCTGAACTCTATGATTTGTTTAAAGTTGAAGTAAGTAACTATTGGGAAACACACTATAATTTTGATAAAACCAGTGTTTTAAAAAAGAAAAAAATGACCAATTCATTTATCGATTTAATTTTGATTAATACGATACTTCCTATTCGATTTGCTTATGAGCAAAGCATTCAAAAACAAAGTTCCACAGAGATTATTGAATTGATTGAAGCAATTCAGCCTGAAAAGAATATAATTGTAGATAGATTTGCTACTATTGGAATAATTGCTGAAAATGCATTTCAAACACAATCATTATTGCAATTGAAAAAAGAATATTGTGATCATAAAAAATGTTTACAGTGTGCAATAGGTATTCATTTACTTAAAAATTAATTGTATTTTTGAAAATTATTGCAAATCGATGGTAAAAAATATATTACATTTTTTTGAAAAACACGGTTTTTTTGTAGCAAGTCGTTTAGCTGATAGATTGGGTATGCGTGCTACAAATGTGCGCTTGTTTTTTATATATATTTCGTTTGTAACTGTAGGATTAGGTTTTGGATTTTATTTAACCTTAGCATTCCTTTTAAAACTAAAAGATTTGATAAAAGCTAAAAGAAGTTCAGTTTTTGATCTGTAAAATTTCATTAACTGTAACTTTTATTTGTTTTTTAGATAGTTTTATTATCTTTGAAAAATTAACAACCAATATAATTATATGACTGCAAAAGTAGAATCGTGGGGTTCACGTGTTGGACTTATTTTAGCCATGGCCGGAAATGCTGTTGGATTAGGGAATTTTTTAAGATTTCCAGTTCAAGCGGTACAAAATGGAGGAGGAGCTTTTATTATTCCTTATTTAGTGTGTTTTTTATTGATGGGAATTCCTTTGTTATTTATTGAATGGTCCTCAGGCCGATTTGGTGGTAAATTTGGAAATCATAGTACGCCTTATATCTTAGATTCTATGGTTAAAGGTCGTTTGTTGAAATATATTGGTGTTTTCGGAATCTTTACCAATATTGCAGTAGTTGCTTATTATTGCTATATTGAGTCTTGGACTATGTCATACATGTTTCATTCAGTCATAGGAACTTTTTCAGGAATGAGTCAAGCTGAAGTTTCAGCATTTTTTACCTCATATGTAGATATTGGAGTCTCAACTACTGGAATTCCATATGAAGCAGTAGTTTTCTATATAATTTGTTTGTTAATCAATACATTTATTCTTTCAAAAGGATTAAGTGGTGTTGAAAAGGTTGCAAAAATTGGAATGCCATTGTTGATTTTATTCGGTGTTGTATTAGCTATAAAAGCATTAACATTAGGAACAAGTGGTGCCTCAGAACAATTTCCAGATGCTAATGCTTGGGATGGTCTGAATTTCTTGTGGACACCTCAATATGAATCGCTTTGGGATTTAAAGGTTTGGATGGCAGCAGCTGGTCAAATTTTCTTTACACTTTCAGTAGGTATGGGTACAATTCATTGTTATGCTGCTTATGTGAAACCAAAAGATGATATTGCTTTAAACGCTGTTTCTGCAGGATTCATGAATGAATTTGTAGAAGTAGTTTTAGGATCATTAATCGTAATTCCTATCGCTGCTGGTTATTTAGGCTTGGATTGGGTTAAAGAAAATGCTGGATTTGGAATGGCGTTTCAAACAATGCCATACTTATTCCAACAGTGGGGAGAAGTACTTTCGGTTGTAGCTGGTGTAATGTGGTTTGGATTATTGTTTTTTGCAGGGATAACCTCTTCATTGGCAATGGGAACTCCTTGGATGGGCTTCATGAGAGACGAATTTGGTTGGGGAAGAAACAAAGGGGCTTGGTCTTTTGGTGCAATGGCATTAATTCTAGGTCTTCCAACAGTTATTTTTTATCAACAAGGTGTTTTTGATGAATATGATTATTGGGCAGGAACTGTTAGTTTAGTAGTTTTCGCAATGTTAGAAACCATTTTGTTTTCTTGGATTTTTGGAATGGATAAAGGATGGAGAGAAATTACTAGTGGTGCTGATATTAAAGTGCCAAATGTGTATAAATATATCATTAAATATGTAACTCCTTTAATGTTGATCATCATTTTCCTTGGGTCATTATTCAAACCTTTAAATAATGATTGGTCAGGAAATGTGAGTAATTTATTGTCAGGAAATGGATGGAATTTAGATAATGGTTCGATTATTAAAACGATAACACATGCAGGAATTCACGAACAAATTGCAGCTGCTACTGACGCTACTCAAATTGCAGCTCTAGAAGATAAAATTTTCTATCTTAATATGGCAAGATTCTTATTAGTAGGGTTATTTATTTTTATTAGTTTATTAGTTTTCATCGCATATAAAAAACGTGTTAAAGAAGGGAGAGCAACATCATGAATTCAACAGCATTAATAACAATGTTACTTACACAAGGCATTGTAATAGGTTTTACAGCATATTTTTTCTATAAAGTTTTAACAACTCCACCAAGACAAGAACCAGATTCTTATGAGGAAAATGATGAGGAATTAGTACGTAAAAACGAATAAATCAAAATAAAATGAACAAAATAAAATCCTACTTCATGTTTTCAAGAGAACACCGAAGTGGGATTTTTTTGTTATTGATACTCATTCTTTTTGGACAATTGTCTTATTTTTTTCTATCCGAAAATTTATTTCAGAGAAAAGCAATCAAAGAAGACAAATCGTGGTTGTTAGTTCAAAATGAAATTGATAGTTTAAAACAAATTTCTGCCACAAAAAAAGATACAATTTATCCATTCAATCCAAATTTTATAACCGATTACAAAGGATATAAGTTAGGTTTGTCTGTTGCTGAAATTGATCGTTTGCATCAATTCAGAAACCAAAACAAATACATTAATTCTTCACAAGATTTTCAAAAAGTAACTAAGGTTTCTGATGAAGTCTTACATAAGATTTCACCCTATTTTAAATTTCCTGATTGGGTTGTGAACAAGTCTGTTAGTACATCAGAAAAATTCCATAAGTTTCTTCCTAAAGAGAAAAATACTATTGTTCAAAAAGACATTAATTTAGCAACTCGAGAAGATTTAATTGCGGTTTATGGAATTGGCGAAAAATTAGCTGACAAGATTCTTGTTGAAAAAGAAAAACTTGGAGGATTTGTAAGTATGGAACAATTTCAATTTATCTGGGGAATTAGCCCAGAAGCTATAGAAGACTTGCAAAAACGTTTTTTTGTTCAAAATAACACTTCTATCAAAAAAATAGCAATCAATGATTTGTCAATGAAAGAATTGGCAAAATTTCCGTATTTTAATTATGCACTTGCAAAAGAAATTGTTGTTTACAGAACTATGAACAACGGAATCAAAGAAATTGCGGATTTAACAAAAATTAAGGGAATGCCTAACGAAAAAATAAAAATAATCGCCTTATATTTGGAATTCTAAAAAAATACAATAAAATTAAACACTATTATTTTATATGAATTCAAATTATTTCACAGAAGAACATCAATTATTTAGAGCTAGTTTACGAGATTTTTTACATAAAGAAGTTGTTCCTCATATCGAAAAATGGGAAAAAACAGGAACAATTGAGCGTTTTATATGGAAAAAATTTGGAGAAATGGGCTTCTTTGGGATCAACTATCCTGAAGCTTATGGTGGAATGAATTTAGATTTATTTTATACAGTTGTTTTTTTAGAAGAACTTCAAAAAATAAAATCTTCTGGATTTGCTGCGGCTATGTGGGCTCATGCTTATTTAGCTATGACGCATTTGAATGCCGAAGGAAGTGAACGCATTAAACAAGATTATTTAGTACCAAGTATTACAGGTGAAAAAATTGGTGCGTTATGTGTAACAGAGCCTTTTGGAGGAAGTGATGTTGCGGGCATGAGAACTACAGCTGTTAAAAATGGAGATAAATACATTATTAATGGTTCAAAAACATTTATTACAAATGGAGTTTATGCAGATTATTATGTTGTAGCTGCAAAAACAAGTCCTGAACTAGGTAATAAAGGTATTAGTATGTTCTTGGTGGATACAAATCTAAAAGGAATTTCAGCTACAAAATTGGATAAATTAGGTTGGAGAGCTTCGGATACTGCTGAAATAGCATTCGATAATGTCGAAATTCCTGCAGAAAATTTAATGGGTGAAGCTGGAAAAGGTTTTCCATACATTATGCAACATTTTGCTTTTGAGCGTTTAATTATGGCAATCAATGCGCATGCAAGAGCCGAATTTGCAATCGAATATACAATTGAATATATGTCACAAAGAGAAGCTTTTGGAAGTACAATCAACAAGTTTCAAGCATTAAGACATACTATGGTTGAGCACGCAACAGATGTTGAGCATTGCAAAGTTTTCAATTATGCTGCCGTAGCTCGATTAGATAAAAAAGAATATGTAGTTAAAGAAGCTACTATGGCAAAATTGAAATCAACAAAAGTAGCCGACGAAACTATTTATAGTTGTTTACAAATGCTTGGCGGATATGGCTACATGGAAGAATATCCTTTAGCACGTTTATTGAGAGATAGTCGTTTAGGGCCAATTGGTGGTGGAACTTCAGAAATTTTGAAAGAAATCCTATCCAAAATGATTATTGATAAACAAAATTATACACCAGCAGTAAAATAATTCATAATTCATAATTCATAATTGATAATTATTTTATAAGTTTGCACCCTTAACGAGAGGAGGTGTCAATATTATGTTAATTATACCAATTAAAGACGGAGAAAATATCGATAGAGCATTAAAGCGCTATAAAAGAAAATTTGATAAAACAGGAACTGTTCGTCAGTTACGTGCACGTCAAGCTTTCATTAAGCCATCTGTTGTAAACAGAGCTAAAATTCAAAAAGCAGCTTATATTCAAAACATGAAAGACAACTTAGAAAGTTAGTATTTTTTTTGAATAACTATATCAACCGCTAAATAATAAAGTGTAACTTTGTTTTTAGCGGTTTTTTTATGGCATCAAACATTCAACCTTTTCAAGATTATTTGGTTAAAGAGAAAAACTACTCTCCTTTAACTGTGCAAGCATACATTTCAGATGTTCAAGCTTTTCAAATTTATTTAAATGATTTTCATGATAGCTTAAGCTTGGAAGAGATAAATTATTCCCAAGTAAGAAGTTGGATTGTGGTTTTGATAGAAAATAATATTTCGGCTACTTCTGTAAATCGAAAAATTTCTTCTTTAAAATCATATTATAAGTTTCTTTTAAAAACAAAGCAAATTTCGATAAATCCTTTATTGAAGCATAAATCCTTAAAAACGGCTAAAAAAGTTCAAATTCCTTTTTCTGAAAAAGAACTTCAAGATGTTTTTGAATTTAATTCTTATTCTAATGATTTTGAGGGAATCAGAAACCAATTAATTATTGAGTTGTTCTACACAACGGGAATTCGTAGAGCTGAAATGATAAATCTAACCTTGAATAATGTTAATACAGTTCAAAAGACTATTAAAGTAATAGGTAAGCGTAATAAAGAAAGAATAATTCCGCTTTTGAATTGTACTATTGAGTTAATAGAAGCCTATAAACACGAAAGAAATCATTTAGAGCATGTTAACCAAAAAGAGATGTTAATTTTGTCTAAAAATGGAAATAAAGTCAGTGAATCGTTTGTTTATCGTTTAATAAATGAGTACTTTAGTACTGTGTCACAAAAAACAAAGAAAAGTCCACACGTTCTTAGGCATTCATTTGCAACACATTTGCTAAATAATGGAGCCGATTTAAATTCAGTAAAAGAGTTATTAGGACACGCTAGTTTGTCTTCCACCCAAATTTACACGCACAGCAGTTTGGCTGAGTTAAAAAAAGTATATCAAGAAGCGCATCCTAGAAATAAATAATAACTCAATTGTATAACCTATTAATCGTTAAGATATGAAAGTTAATTTGCAAGCAGTAAATTTTAATGTAGACAGAAAGCTAGTCGATTTTGTTCAAGAAAAGTTAGATAAACTAGAAAAGTATTATGACAAAATTATTTCGGCAGATGTTTTTTTAAGATTAGAAAACACAAGTGATAAAGAAAATAAAACAGTTGAGATAAAAATTAATGTTCCTGGAGACGATTTTGTAGTTAAAAAAACAGCAAAATCATTTGAAGAAGGAGTTGATTTAGCGGTAGATTCTTTAGAACGAGTAATTGTAAAACGAAAAGAAAAATTAAGAGCAATTTGATATTCTAAAAAAAAAGATAAAAAATGTTTTGATTCAAAAATAAATTCTATACATTTGCAGTCCGTTAGAAATAGCGGACTTTTTATATTTAAGTTGCCGGTGTAGCTCAGCTGGCTAGAGCAGCTGATTTGTAATCAGCAGGTCGTGGGTTCGAGTCCCTCCATCGGCTCAAAGTTATAAGCAACTGAATGTAAAAGGTTTGGGGAGATACTCAAGCGGCCAACGAGGGCGGACTGTAAATCCGCTGACTACGTCTTCGCAGGTTCGAATCCTGCTCTCCCCACGAGATTTTGAATTTAGAAAGAAGGATTTGGTTTTCTGAATTCTGATGGCTAACTTCTGAATACACAAAAGCCGGTGTAGCTCAGGGGTAGAGTGCTTCCTTGGTAAGGAAGAGGTCACGGGTTCAATTCCCGTCATTGGCTCTTAAAAAAGTTTATTTTTTGAACACTAATATATAACTAAGATTAAATTATTAAATCATGGCAAAAGAAACCTTTGATCGTTCGAAGCCCCATTTAAATATTGGAACTATCGGACACGTTGACCACGGTAAAACTACGTTAACAGCTGCAATTACTAAAGTATTAGCTGATGCTGGTTTATCAGAAGCAAAATCATTTGATCAAATTGATAATGCTCCAGAAGAAAAAGAAAGAGGTATTACTATTAATACATCTCACGTAGAATATTCTACAGCTAATCGTCACTACGCTCACGTTGACTGTCCAGGTCACGCGGATTACGTTAAGAACATGGTTACAGGTGCTGCTCAAATGGACGGAGCTATCTTAGTAGTTGCTGCTACAGATGGTCCTATGCCACAAACAAGAGAGCACATCCTTTTAGGACGTCAAGTAGGTGTGCCTAGAATGGTTGTATTCATGAACAAAGTGGATATGGTTGATGATGCTGAATTATTAGAATTAGTAGAAATGGAAATTAGAGATTTATTATCTTTCTATCAATATGATGGAGATAATGGTCCAGTTATCCAAGGTTCTGCTTTAGGTGGATTGAATGGTGATCCAAAATGGGTTGCTACTATCATGGAATTAATGGAAGCAGTTGACAACTGGATTGAATTGCCAGTTCGTGACGTTGAAAAACCTTTCTTAATGCCAGTTGAAGACGTATTTACAATTACTGGTCGTGGAACTGTTGCTACAGGTCGTATCGAAACAGGAGTTGCTAATACAGGAGATCCAGTTGAAATCATTGGTATGGGAGCTGATAAATTAACTTCTACTATTACAGGAGTTGAGATGTTCCGTAAGATCCTTGATAGAGGTGAAGCTGGTGATAACGTTGGTTTATTATTAAGAGGTATCGCTAAAGAAGATATCAAAAGAGGAATGGTTATTGTTAAACCAGGATCTGTTAAACCACACGCTCACTTTAAAGCAGAGGTGTATATCTTGAAAAAAGAAGAAGGTGGACGTCACACTCCATTCCACAATAACTACCGTCCTCAGTTCTATGTGCGTACAACTGACGTAACGGGTACTATTTCTTTACCAGCTGGTGTAGAGATGGTTATGCCTGGTGATAACTTAACTATTGATGTTACATTGTTAAGTCCTATCGCTTTATCAGTAGGTTTACGTTTCGCTATCCGTGAAGGTGGTAGAACAGTAGGTGCTGGTCAGGTTACTGAAATTTTAGACTAATTATAAGTCAACAATAATTAAAACCAGCAGTACGCTGCTGGTTTTTTTAACAAACGGGCGTAGTACAAGGGCTAGTATAGTGGTCTCCAAAACCATTGATGGGGGTTCGAATCCCTCCGCCCGTGCAAATAAAGATTAAAATGACAAAAGTAGTTAATTACATATCTGAAGCATTTCAAGAATTAAAATCAAATGTTACTTGGCCTATTTGGGCTGATGTTCAACGTTTGACAATTATTGTTGCTGTTTTTTCAATAGTTTTCGCTCTATTAACATGGGGTGTTGATGAATTGTTTGTTAAAGCTCTTGAAGGTTTTTTTAACATTATAAAATAATACCAAGAAATGGCTGACAATAATGTGAATAAATGGTATGT
Source organism: Flavobacterium sp. N2820 (assembly GCF_025947285.1). Classification (NCBI taxonomy): domain Bacteria; kingdom Pseudomonadati; phylum Bacteroidota; class Flavobacteriia; order Flavobacteriales; family Flavobacteriaceae; genus Flavobacterium; species Flavobacterium sp. N2820. The sequence continues at coordinate 2,992,660 of NZ_CP110008.1, forward strand.
GGTAAGAGCTGTAAGCGGTCAGGAAAACAAAGTTAAAGCTTACATAGAAACTGAAACTGCTCGCTTAGGTATGGCAGATTACATTTCTCAGGTTTTAGTTCCTACTGAAAAAGTTGTTCAAGTTAAAGATGGTAAAAAGATCGCCAAAGAAAAAGTATATTTTCCTGGTTATATAATGATTGAAGCAAATTTAACTGGAGAAATTCCTCATATCATTAAATCAATTCCTGGGGTTATTGGTTTCCTTGGAGAAACTAAAGGAGGAGATGCAGTGCCGCTAAGACAATCTGAAGTAAACAGAATGTTAGGTAAAGTGGATGAATTATCAGTTAAAGAAGATAGTGTTTCTATTCCATACTCAACTGGAGAAACTGTAAAAGTTATCGATGGTCCTTTCAATGGTTTTAATGGAACTATTGAAAAAGTAAATGAAGAAAAGCGTAAACTTGAAGTAATGGTGAAAATTTTCGGAAGAAAAACACCTTTAGAGTTAAGTTTTATGCAAGTTGAAAAAGTATAATTTTCGTTACATATATAAATCACATCAATCGCTTCCAATTGATAGATGTGCTAAATTTTTTTAAAAAATGGCAAAAGAAGTTAGTAAAGTAGTTAAACTACAAGTTAAGGGAGGTGCAGCGAATCCATCGCCACCGGTTGGACCTGCTTTGGGGGCTGCTGGGGTTAACATCATGGAGTTCTGTAAGCAGTTCAATGCTAGAACACAAGATAAACCTGGCAAAGTATTACCAGTACAAATTACTGTGTATAAAGACAAGTCTTTCGACTTTGTTGTTAAAACGCCACCTGCTGCAATTCAATTATTAGAAGCAGCAAAACTAAAGTCTGGTTCTGGTGAACCAAATCGTAAAAAAGTTGCAAGTGTTACTTGGGACCAAATTAAAGCTATTGCTGAAGACAAAATGGCCGATCTAAATGCATTTACATTAGAGAAAGCTATGAGTATGATTGCAGGTACAGCTAGATCTATGGGTATAACAGTAACAGGGAATGCTCCTTTTTAATCGTTAAAAGAATTAGACAATGGCAAAATTGACAAAAAAGCAAAAAGAGGCTGCAGCAAAAATTGAGAAGAATAAACTATACAGTTTAAAAGATGCTTCTGCATTAATTAAATTAGTTGCTTCTGCAAAATTTGACGAGTCTGTTGATATCGCAGTTAAATTAGGTGTAGATCCTAGAAAAGCGAATCAAATGGTAAGAGGGGTTGTAACATTACCTCACGGAACTGGTAAAGATGTAAGAGTTTTAGCTCTTGTTACTCCAGATAAAGAAGCGGAAGCTAAAGCTGCTGGTGCAGACCACGTAGGTTTAGATGACTATCTTCAAAAAATCAAAGACGGTTGGACTGATATTGATGTAATTATCACTATGCCAGCTGTTATGGGTAAATTAGGTCCATTAGGACGTGTTTTAGGACCAAGAGGTTTAATGCCAAACCCTAAAACAGGAACTGTAACTATGGATGTTGCTAAAGCTGTTGCTGAAGTAAAAGCTGGTAAAATCGATTTCAAAGTTGATAAAACTGGTATCGTTCATGCTGGAATAGGTAGAGTATCTTTTGATGCTGATAAAATCTATGACAATGCACACGAAATCGTTCAAACATTAATCAAATTAAAACCAACTGCAGCTAAAGGTACATATATTAAGTCTATTCACTTATCTTGTACAATGAGTCCTGCTATTGCTTTAGATCCTAAAGCAGTATAATTGGTAGTTAAAAATTTTTAGTATGACTAGAGAAGAAAAATCAATCGCGATTAAAGATTTAACTGCACAGTTAGCGGATGTTAATGTTATCTATTTAGCAGACATTTCAGGACTAGATGCAGATACTACTTCAAACTTAAGAAGAGCTTGTTTTAAAGCTGGAATTAAATTAGAAGTTGTGAAGAATACATTACTTGAAAAAGCAATGGAAGCTTCGGATAGCGACTTTGGTGATTTATCTACAGTTCTTAAAGGAAATACTTCTATGTTTATTGCTGATACCGCTAATGGACCAGCAAAAATCATTAAAGAATTCCGTAAGAAAGGTGAAAAACCACTTTTTAAAGGAGCTTATATTAACCAAGAAATTTATATCGGAGACAACTTATTAGATAGCTTAGTTGCTATTAAATCTAAAGAAGAAGTTATCGGAGAAATCATTGGATTATTACAATCTCCTGCTCAAAGAGTTATTGCAGCTCTTAAAAATCAACCGAACAAGGAAGAAGGAGCAGAATAATAAGTACGCACATAATAAATTATATTTTTACAAAACATTTTAAACGATAGAAAAAATGGCAGATTTGAAACAATTCGCAGAACAATTAGTTAACTTAACAGTTAAAGAAGTTAACGAATTAGCAACAATATTAAAAGATGAGTATGGTATCGAGCCTGCTGCTGCAGCTGTTGTAGTTGCTGCTGGTGGTGGAGATGCTGGTGCTGCTGCTGAGCAAACTGAATTTACAGTAGTATTAAAAGAAGCTGGTGCTTCTAAATTAGGAGTTGTTAAAGCGGTTAAAGAATTAACTGGTTTAGGTCTTAAAGAAGCTAAAGATTTAGTTGATGCTGCACCAACAAATGTAAAAGAAGGTGTTTCTAAAGATGAGGCTGAAGGTCTTAAGAAAGCTTTAGAAGAAGCAGGAGCTGTAGTTGAGTTAAAATAATTTATACTCATAAATAAGCTAGGTTTAGGTCTTGAGAGTGTTCTCAAAGACCTAAACCATTTTGCGTATATTAAATTATTGTATTTTTTATACACAAAAAAGTAACCAATAACGAAGAAAAAAATTAAACTAAATTTCCTGGTTTATTTTAAAGATGTATTGGTTATTAAAAAGGAAGTATTATTAAAACAGTGTATTTACACAAAAAATTACTTTTTTTAAATCAAAATTTTATCCATTGATGATTGCTAATCAGACTGAAAGATTAAATTTTGCTTCGACAAAAAACATTCCACAATATCCAGATTTTCTAGATATTCAAGTGAAATCGTTTAAAGATTTTTTTCAATTAGAAACAAAATCTGACGAAAGAGGCAACGAAGGGCTGTATAATACCTTCATGGAAAATTTTCCAATAACTGATACAAGAAATAATTTTGTGTTAGAATTTCTTGACTATTTTGTTGATCCACCTCGATATACTATCGAAGAGTGTATTGATAGAGGTCTAACACATAGTGTACCTTTAAAGGCTAGACTTAAATTATATTGTACAGATCCTGAACATGAAGATTTTGAAACTATTGTACAAGATGTTTATTTAGGCACAATACCATACATGACTCCAAGCGGTACATTTGTTATCAATGGAGCAGAACGTGTTGTTGTATCTCAATTACATAGATCTCCAGGGGTTTTCTTTGGACAATCTTTTCATGCGAATGGTACTAAACTATATTCGGCTAGAATTATTCCTTTTAAAGGATCATGGATTGAATTTGCTACCGATATCAATAACGTAATGTATGCGTATATCGATAGAAAGAAAAAATTACCTGTTACCACTTTATTTAGAGCTATCGGATTTGAAAGAGATAAAGATATCTTGGAAATTTTCGACCTTGCTGAAGAAATTAAAGTGTCTAAAACTGGTATCAAAAAATATGCTGGAAGAAGACTTGCTGCACGTGTTTTAAACACTTGGCATGAGGATTTCGTTGATGAAGATACTGGTGAAGTGGTTTCAATTGAACGTAATGAAATTATCCTTGATAGAGATACAATTCTTGACAAAGATAATATCGAAGAAATAATCGAAGCAGACGTTAAAACTATTCTTTTACACAAAGAAGATAATAACGCTACTGACTATACCATTATTCACAATACGTTACAAAAAGACCCAACAAACTCTGAAAAAGAGGCTGTTGAACACATTTACAGACAATTACGTAACGCGGAACCGCCTGATGAGGAAACGGCTCGTGGTATTATAGATAAATTATTCTTCTCTGATCAACGTTATAACTTAGGTGAAGTTGGTCGTTACAGAATGAACAAAAAGTTAAATCTTGATATTCCTATGGAAAAACAAGTTTTAACAAAAGAAGATATTATTACAATTGTAAAATATTTGATCGAATTAATCAACTCAAAAGCAGAGATTGATGATATTGATCACTTATCAAACCGTCGTGTTAGAACTGTTGGAGAGCAATTATCAGCACAATTTGGTGTTGGTTTAGCTCGTATGGCAAGAACTATCCGTGAGAGAATGAACGTTCGTGATAACGAGGTGTTTACACCTATTGATTTGATTAATGCTAAAACATTATCATCAGTAATTAACTCATTCTTCGGAACAAACCAGTTATCTCAGTTTATGGATCAAACCAATCCATTAGCAGAGATTACACACAAACGTCGTTTATCTGCCCTTGGACCTGGAGGTTTATCTAGAGAAAGAGCTGGTTTCGAGGTGCGTGACGTTCACTATACACACTACGGAAGACTTTGTCCTATTGAAACCCCTGAAGGACCAAACATTGGTTTGATTTCTTCATTAGGAGTTTATGCTAAAGTAAACGGAATGGGATTCATCGAAACACCTTACCGTAAGGTAACAAATGGTGTAGTAGATTTAGAGTCAACTCCAATTTATTTAAGTGCAGAAGAGGAAGAAGGAAAAATGATTGCACAAGCAAACATTGAAATGGATGCTACAGGTAAAATTACTGCGCATAATGTTATTGCGCGTGAGGAAGGTGACTTTCCAGTAGTTGAACCAACAGCTGTACACTATACAGACGTTGCTCCAAATCAAATTGCTTCTATTTCAGCTTCATTAATTCCTTTCTTAGAACATGATGATGCGAACCGTGCATTGATGGGATCTAACATGATGCGTCAGGCCGTTCCATTATTACGTCCTGAAGCTCCAATTGTTGGAACTGGTTTAGAAAGACAAGTTGCTTCTGATTCAAGAGTATTAATCAACGCTGAAGGCAGCGGAACTGTTGAATATGTTGATGCTGATAAAATCACTATCAAATATGACAGAACTGAAGAAGAGCGCATGGTTAGCTTTGAAGCAGACGAAAAAACGTATCAATTAATCAAATATAGAAAAACCAATCAAAGTACTTGTATCAACTTAAAACCAATCGTAAGAAAAGGGGATAGAGTTGAAAAAGGTCAAGTATTATGTGAGGGTTATGCTACTCAAAATGGAGAATTAGCAATCGGAAGAAACTTGAAAGTGGCGTTTATGCCATGGAAAGGATACAACTTCGAGGATGCAATCGTAATTTCTGAAAAAGTAGTTCGTGATGATATTTTTACATCATTGCATATTGACGATTATACGTTAGAAGTTCGTGATACTAAATTAGGTAACGAAGAGTTAACAAATGATATTCCAAACGTTTCTGAAGAAGCTACTAAAGATTTAGATGAAAACGGAATGATTAGAATTGGTGCCGAAGTAAAACCTGGCGATATTTTAATCGGAAAAATTACACCAAAAGGAGAATCAGATCCTACGCCAGAAGAAAAACTTTTAAGAGCTATCTTCGGTGATAAAGCAGGTGATGTTAAAGATGCTTCATTAAAAGCTTCTCCATCATTACACGGTGTAGTTTTAGATAAAAAATTATTTGCGAAAGCAGTAAAAGATAAGAGAAAACGTTCGAAAGATAAAGAAGACGTTGACAAATTAGAAAACGAATTTGAAGTTAAATACAATGAATTAAAAGACAAATTAATTGAGAAATTATTTGTTATCATTGATGGAAAAACTTCACAAGGAGTTATGAATGATTTAGGTGAAGAAGTATTGCCAAAAGGTAAAAAATTCACTAAAAAAATGTTACAAGCTGTTGAAGATTTTGCGCACTTAACAAAAGGGCAATGGTCAACAGACGACCATACTAATGCAATGGTAAACGACTTGATTCACAACTACAAAATCAAATTAAACGATTTACAAGGTTGGTTAAGAAGAGAGAAATTTACCATCACTGTGGGAGACGAATTACCATCAGGTATTTTGAAACTTGCTAAAGTTTACATCGCTAAAAAACGTAAGTTAAAAGTGGGTGATAAAATGGCAGGACGTCACGGAAACAAAGGTATTGTAGCAAAAATCGTTCGTCATGAAGATATGCCATTCTTAGAAGACGGAACACCAGTAGATATCGTATTGAATCCACTTGGAGTACCATCTCGTATGAACATTGGTCAGATTTATGAAACGGTTTTAGGATGGGCTGGACAAAAATTAGGTAGAAAATATGCAACACCAATCTTTGATGGGGCATCAATCGACCAAATTAATGAACTAACAGACGAAGCAGGAATTCCAAGATTTGGGCATACGTATTTGTATGATGGAGGAACAGGAGAACGTTTCCACCAAGCAGCAACCGTGGGTGTAATCTACATGTTGAAATTAGGACACATGATTGATGATAAAATGCATGCTCGTTCTATTGGTCCATACTCATTAATTACGCAACAACCTTTAGGAGGTAAAGCGCAATTTGGAGGTCAACGTTTTGGAGAGATGGAGGTTTGGGCTCTTGAAGCATACGGTGCATCAAGTACACTTAGAGAAATTTTAACTGTTAAATCAGATGACGTTATAGGTAGAGCTAAAACTTACGAAGCAATCGTTAAAGGTGAAGCAATGCCAGAACCAGGATTACCTGAATCATTCAATGTATTAATGCATGAATTAAAAGGTCTTGGATTAGACATCAGATTAGAAGAATAATTATAGTAAACAGTCACAGTCGCAGTATGCAGTTCAATCTGAAAACTGCGACTGAAAACTGAATACTTTTTCAAAATTAAGTTTTTAAGGATTTATAACCGTAAACCGTTCCGATTTTTTATTGTACAGACAAAATTTATTGTGTCAAATACAATAACTAGCACTTCAAAATTTAGGTTTGAAGTTTAGAGAAGTAATCCGTGTTAGAGACGTTGCAGTGCAACGTCTGTACAAAATCAATTTTTAATTGCAAGTAAATCAATAGTAAAAACTATGATGAATAATAGAAATAATAGAGATAAAAACCAAATAAAAAGGTTTAACAAAATTACGATAGGATTAGCTTCTCCAGAATCAATTTTAGGAGAATCAAGAGGTGAGGTTTTAAAACCAGAAACGATCAACTATCGTACACACAAACCAGAAAGAGATGGTCTTTTCTGTGAACGTATTTTTGGTCCAGTAAAAGATTACGAATGTGCTTGTGGAAAATATAAAAGAATTCGCTACAAAGGAATCGTTTGTGACCGATGTGGTGTTGAAGTAACAGAGAAAAAAGTACGTAGAGATAGAGTAGGACACATCAACCTTGTTGTTCCAATTGCTCATATCTGGTATTTCCGTTCGTTGCCAAACAAAATTGGTTATATTTTAGGTTTACCATCTAAGAAATTAGATATGATTATTTACTACGAAAGATACGTAGTAATTCAAGCAGGTATTGCTAAAAACGCTGATGGTGAATCATTACAAAGATTAGATTTCCTTACGGAAGAAGAATATTTAAATATTTTAGATACACTTCCTATGGAAAATCAATATTTAGATGATAATGATCCTAATAAATTCATCGCTAAAATGGGTGCTGAATGTATTATGGATTTATTAGCTCGTACAGACTTAGATGAACTTTCATATAGTCTTCGTCACGCAGCTAATAATGAAACATCTAAACAACGTAAAACTGAAGCGTTAAAACGTTTGAATGTTGTAGAATCATTCCGTGAGTCTAACTATAACAGAGAAAACCGTCCTGAATGGATGATTTTAAAAGTTATTCCAGTTATTCCACCAGAATTACGTCCGTTAGTTCCACTTGATGGAGGTCGTTTTGCAACTTCAGATTTAAATGATTTATACAGAAGAGTTATCATCCGTAACAACCGTTTAAAAAGATTAATGGAAATTAAAGCTCCAGAAGTTATCTTAAGAAACGAAAAACGTATGTTACAAGAATCTGTGGATTCATTATTTGACAACACACGTAAAGCTTCTGCGGTTAAAACAGAATCAAACAGACCATTAAAATCTTTATCAGATTCATTAAAAGGTAAACAAGGTCGTTTCCGTCAAAACTTATTAGGAAAACGTGTAGATTATTCTGCTCGTTCAGTAATTGTCGTTGGACCAGAAATGAAATTGTTTGAATGTGGTTTGCCAAAAGATATGGCTGCTGAACTATACAAACCATTCGTTATTCGTAAGTTAATCGAAAGAGGAATTGTTAAAACAGTTAAGTCGGCTAAGAAAATTATCGATAAAAAAGAGCCAGTAGTATGGGATATTCTTGAGAATGTAATCAAAGGACATCCAGTATTATTAAACCGTGCTCCTACGTTACACAGATTAGGTATTCAAGCATTCCAACCTAAGTTAATTGAAGGAAAAGCAATCCAGTTACATCCATTAGTATGTACGGCATTCAACGCCGATTTCGATGGTGACCAGATGGCGGTTCACTTACCATTAGGTCCAGAAGCTATTTTAGAGGCACAATTATTAATGTTGGCTTCTCATAATATCTTGAATCCTGCAAATGGTGCACCTATTACGGTTCCTTCTCAAGACATGGTACTTGGTCTTTATTACATGACCAAAGAGCGTTTATCAACTCCAGAAAAGAAAATTTTAGGTCAAGATTTGACGTTCTATTCTGCAGAAGAAGTAAACATCGCCTTGAACGAAGGAAAATTAGAATTAAATGCTCGTGTGAAAGTACGTGCTAAAGATTTTAATGAAAATGGAGAATTAGTTTACAAAATTATCCAAACAACTGCAGGAAGAGTTTTATTTAATGAAGTAGTGCCAGAAGCAGCAGGATATATTAATGAGGTATTAACTAAGAAATCATTACGTGATATTATTGGTAAAATCTTATCGGTAACAGATGTTCCTACAACGGCAGCTTTCTTAGATGATATGAAAGATCTAGGATATAAAAATGCATTCCGTGGTGGATTATCATTCTCATTAGGAGATATTCGTATTCCTGAACAAAAAACACAATTAATTGCAGATGCCAGAGAACAAGTTGAGGCGATTTCTGTAAACTATAACATGGGTCTTATTACCAATAACGAACGTTACAACCAAGTTATTGATATTTGGACTTCAGCAAATGCTCAATTAACTGAGTTAGCAATGAAAAATATCCGTGAAGACCAACAAGGTTTCAACTCGGTATATATGATGCTTGACTCTGGTGCAAGGGGTTCTAAAGAACAAATTCGTCAGTTAACTGGTATGCGTGGTTTGATGGCTAAGCCTAAAAAATCAACCGCTGGTGGTGGTGAAATTATTGAAAACCCTATTCTTTCTAACTTTAAAGAAGGTCTTTCGATTCTTGAGTATTTCATTTCTACTCACGGTGCGCGTAAAGGTCTTGCGGATACAGCTCTTAAAACTGCCGATGCGGGTTACTTAACACGTAGATTACATGATGTATCTCAAGATGTTATTGTAAACTCTGTAGACTGTGGTACATTAAGAGGAATCGAAGTTTCTGCTTTAAAGAAAAATGAAGAAATTGTTGAAACATTAGGAGAAAGAATCTTAGGACGTGTTGCTTTACAAAATGTAATCAACCCACTTGATAACGAAGTTCTAATCGAAGCAGGTGAGCAAATTACTGAAGCTATCGTTAAGAAAATCGAAGCATCTCCAATTGAAAGAGTTGAAGTACGTTCTCCATTAACTTGTGAAGCTAAAAAAGGAATCTGTGCAAAATGTTACGGAAGAAATTTAGCAACAGGAAAAATGACTCAAAAAGGTGAAGCAGTTGGTGTTATTGCAGCACAATCAATTGGTGAGCCAGGTACACAGTTAACACTTCGTACGTTCCACGTTGGAGGGGTTGCTGGTGGTATTTCTGAGGAATCGAGTATTGTAACTCGTTTTGCTGGTAGATTAGAAATTGAAGATTTAAAAACGGTTAAAGGTGAAGATGCTGATGGAAACGCAGTGGATATCGTTATCTCTCGTTCTACTGAATTAAAATTAGTAGATGCTAAAACCGGAATTTTATTAAATACACACTATATTCCTTATGGTTCAAGTATTTTTGTTAAAGACGGAGACGTTGTTGAAAAAGGTACTACAATCTGTAAATGGGATCCTTATAATGGAGTTATTGTTTCAGAATTTACTGGAAAAATTGCTTATGAAGATTTAGAACAAGGACAATCATTCTTAGTTGAAATCGATGAGCAAACAGGTTTCCAAGAAAAAGTAATTTCAGAAGGTAGAAATAAAAAATTAGTTCCTACTTTATTGATTTATGGAAAAGATGGCGAATTAATTCGTTCATATAACTTACCGGTTGGTGCTCACCTTATGGTAGATGATGGCGAGAAAATTAAAGCAGGTAAAATTTTAGTAAAAATTCCACGTCGTTCTTCTAAAACAGGCGATATTACGGGAGGTTTACCAAGAATTACCGAGTTATTAGAAGCTCGTAATCCATCTAACCCAGCGGTAGTTTCTGAAATTGATGGTGTAGTTACATTTGGAAAAATCAAAAGAGGAAATAGAGAAATTGCTATTGAGTCTAAATTTGGGGAAGTGAAGAAATACTTGGTAAAACTTTCGAACCAAATCTTAGTACAAGAGAATGACTACGTGAAAGCTGGTACGCCACTTTCTGATGGTGCAATTACTCCAGAAGATATTTTAAGAATTCAAGGGCCATCTGCTGTTCAACAGTATTTAGTAAATGAAATTCAAGAAGTTTACCGTTTACAAGGGGTAAAAATCAACGACAAACACTTTGAGGTAGTAATCCGTCAAATGATGCGTAAAGTAAGAATTGTTGATCCAGGAGATACATTATTCTTGGAAGACCAATTAGCACATACTAGTGATTTCCTTGTTGAAAACGACAAATTATATGGAATGAAAGTAGTGGAAGAAGCAGGTGACTCTGAAAATTTAAAACCGGGTCAAATTATTTCTCCACGTCAGTTAAGAGATGAAAATTCGTTATTAAAACGTAATGATAAAAACTTAGTAGAAGCTCGTGATGTAATTACAGCAACTGCTACTCCAGTATTACAAGGTATTACTAGAGCATCATTACAAACGAAATCATTTATTTCTGCTGCATCGTTCCAGGAAACTACTAAAGTATTGAATGAAGCTGCTGTTGCAGGTAAAATTGATACCTTAGAAGGATTAAAGGAAAATGTTATCGTAGGACACAGAATCCCAGCTGGTACAGGTATGAGAGACTATGACAATATGATAGTAGGTTCTAAAGAAGAATACAATGAGTTAGTTGCTGCTAAAGAAGAATTTAATTACTAAAAGTAGCACTATTCCAATACTAAAGACCTAACAAATTAATTTTTGTTAGGTTTTTTTTTAATCAAAAATTATACTTAATCTTGTACTAGATTTGAAAACTTAAATGAACTTAATCATACATATACGCTAAAGTAAAACTTAGATGACTTATATGTTTAAATAAAAAATATGGAAAATAACAACCCACAAGGGCAAATCAACATCGAATTAGATGAAAAAACTGCCGAAGGAACCTACTCAAACTTAGCGATTATCAATCATTCAAATTCTGAGTTTGTTGTTGATTTTGTAGCGATTATGCCAGGTGTGCCAAAGGCAAAAGTAAAATCAAGAATTGTATTAACACCACAACATGCTAAACGTTTATTAAAAGCATTAGGTGAAAATATACACCGTTTCGAAAGTGCACACGGAAAAATTGAAGAAGGCGAACAGCCAGCCATTCCATTAAATTTTGGACCAACAGGACAAGCATAAGCAAAAAACTCTTCAGTAAAACGAAGAGTTTTTTGTTGTTAATGATAATTTTTTTTTAATTATCTGTTATATTTATAAAAAAATTGCACAAAATTGTTATTGTTTTAAAAATATAAATATATTTGTTGATTACATCTAATATACTAATTTATTTATTATGATAAACAATTACGATTCTGTTGTTACTTGTAATTCGTCAGGAACAACAATTTCTCAAGAGCAAAAAGATGCATCTTGCAAAGCTCCAAAACGAAACAAGTTTTCGTTTGTAATGGGGTTTCTTGCATTGTTTTCTTTTATTTTTGCTCAAGGACAACCTTCTTCTGCTAACTATACCTTAACTTCAGGTACAAGTACACTCAATAGCATGACAGGTTCAACATCTTTATTCACAGGCGTGCAAGATGATTGGGGTAGTACAGTTTTACCTATTGGTTTTAGCTTTATCTATATGGGTAATTATTATTCTCATTTTAGTGTAAATAGTAATGGTCAATTAAGATTGCATACAAATTCTGGTGCTACTGCAATTAGTGGAACAAATATTTCTGCTTATGCTTCATCTACTGTGACCATTGCTCCTATGGCAGGCGACAATGAAACAGGTAATGGAATGTCTTACCTTCTTTCTGGTTCAGCTCCTAATAGAAAATTAATCATTGAATGGAATAATTTTTATGCCAATTGGACAGATCCTCAGACATCAGGTAATATGCAATTGGTTTTGAATGAAGGTACTGGAGTAATTGATTTTTTATATGGAAGTATATTAAACTCATCAACTTCAAGTGTTTCAAAATCTATTTTTCATAGTTCAAGTAATACTGCAAATTCTTCAGCTTTTATTACTGTTGGTGTAACACCAACACAAAATACTTCAGCAACTTCACCTACTACGAACTCATTTGCTGCGAGTGTTCAAATTGCTAATTTAGCAAATACATTTTATACATTTACCCCTCCAGCTCCTGCTTCAGGACCTACAGGGTTAACTTTTTCAGCAACTACAGCATCGACAACAACGTTAGATTGGACAGCAGCATCTGTAACAACAGGAATAGCAAGATATGTTGTTTTTAACTCTACAAATGGAGGAGTAACTTATAATTTTGTTGCTAATGTAGCATTGGGTACAAACACATATAATGCAACTGGTTTAACTCCAGGTACAACTTATGATTGGAAAGTAGTGGCGGTTAGTGAAGGTGTTGAAAGTGCTGCAACAACTGGAATGCAAACAACTTCAGCAGCAACAACTTATTATTGGGTAGGAACATCAAGCGCTGGAACTCCTGGTGCCTTTGCAACTTTATCGAATTGGAATACTGCTGCAGATGGTTCAGGTACTACTCCAACTACTTTAGCAACTACAGATGTTTATATTGTTGATGGAGATGGTTCTACTACGACAGGTGGTAATGTTTTTATAAGTTTAGCAGCGGCAACAACAGTTGGTCAATTAAAAATTATAAGTAATACAACTTTATCTTTAGAATCTGCAACTACAACAACTAGAACTGTAACAATTTCTGGTGGACCTGGTGAAGATTTCGTCGTAGAAAACGGAAGTACACTAAATTTATTAAATGCTACAAAAGCTTCAGCCATTGCTTTTTCAGGTTCTGGAAATGTTGGAACTATTGCAGGTGTTTACAATGCAAGTGCATCAACTTCAAATACAATAAATACAACTGGAGGAACAGGAACAGCAGTAACTGTTACATCTACAGGTGTAGTAAACAATTCTATTGTTGGAAGTTCAGGATGTTTATTAGGTTCTGCAGCTACATTATCTTTCGCAAATGGAAGTAGTTATACACATTCTAGCTTTACAACTTCTAACGCATATGTGCCATTAGCTACATGGGGTGCGTCATCAAATGTTTTTATTACTGGTGGGACAACTTCCACTGGTTTATCAAATAATGCTCAAACTTTTGGTAATTTTACTTATAATAGTGCTACAAGTACCGCTACTATGAGCGCTTTTACTTCAACTACAACAGCTGTTATTCAAGGAAATCTTACAATTTTAGCAACGGGTGTTATCGGTGGAACAGGTATTTTTAGAGCAACAACTTCTGGAACATTAACCGTTAACGGGGATGTTTTTATAACACAAGGTAAATTCCAAGCCTCAAGTACTTCAGGAACAGTAATTGCTAATGGAAATACAACAATTGCTGCTAACGGTATTTTAGAATTATCAACTACGGGTATTGGAGGTTTTTCTCAAAGAGGGAATTTATTTACTAATGACGGTGTATTAACAGGAACTTCTGGTACATTAAGTTTTGTAAACTTTACTGGTAGTGCAGCACAAACATTAGCTGGTTCAGGTACAGTATTAACTAATATTGCCTCTTTGAATATGCAAAATACGGCTGGTTTAACAATTACGCACACCAATCCTATTATTGTAGCAAGAGTAAACTTATTTCAAGGGACAATAACAAATAGTAATAAAATTACTTTTGGAACTGGTGCAGCAGTAAATTGTACTACACAAATTGGTTCTGCAGGATTAACTACTCCAGGTGGTAGCTTTGACGCAGCTCCAACATTCAATTTAGGTACAGGAACTTACACACTTATTTATCAACAAGAAAGTGTATCGAGAACGACAGGTTTTGAAATACCAGGTACAAGAACGGTAAACAATGTAACAGTAAATAATACAAATGGTATTACGTTATCTGGAGGTGATTTAACTACTGTTTCTTCATTAGCTTTAACTAATGGAATTGTTACTACAGGTTCTAATACATTAATATTAGGGGATGCAACAACGGTTGGAACTTTAACAGGTAGTAGTGAAACTGCATATGTGGATGGCGCTTTAACAAGATCTATCGCAAATGCTAATACAAATTCAACTTATGTATCATTTCCAATTGGAAAGTCTGGTGTATATACACCAATAGCTTTAGCTCCAACTACTACTTCAATAGCTTTATTTAAAGCAGAATCATTTGGAAGTAATTCAGGTACTGAAGATCCATCTATTGTTGGATTAAGTGCAACAAGAAGATTTGAGGCATTACCCGTTTCTGGTACATTTACAGATATTAATGTTAGACTATCTGATGTAGGTATAGTATCTACAAACATACCAGTTCAGGCACCTACAGCTAGTGGGTTATATTCAACTGCTTTCGGAAGTACTGCTACATTTGTTGCAGGTCCTCCAATTACAATTACATCAGATTTTCCTGTAACTAGTGCTAACTATACAGGGTATTTATCATATGCTAACTCAAACGCATGTAGTGGAATTCCTAACCCAGGAAATACAATTGCTTCTACAAATGCAATTTGTTTGGGAACAACAGTTAATTTAAGTTTACAAAATATTCCAGCCGGTACGGGTATAACATACCAATGGAAATCGTCTACCGATGGAACAAATTATGCGGTAATCACTGGAGCAACAAGTGCTACATTAAGTGTGACACCAACAGAAGCAACATTTTATGTTTGTGATGTAACTTGTTCAGCAGGTCCATCTACAGGAACTTCAACTGCGGTTCAAATTACATTCTCTAATAGTGTTATAGCGACTACACCTGGAACACGTTGTGGAACAGGAACAGTTGACTTAAGTGCTGTTCCAAGTGCAGGAGCAACAGTAAAATGGTATGCTGCAGCCACAGGTGGAACTGCTTTAGCATCTGGAGCATCATTTACAACTCCTTCTATTTCAACAACTACAACATATTATGCAGGAGCTGAAACTTCAACTTCAGGAAGTGTAATTATCGGGTCGGCTAATACATTGACTGGAGCTACAACTCAACCTTCGGCTTTTGTTAATAGATGGCCTTCTTACAGAATACAAACATTGTATACAGCAGACGAATTAAATGCTGCTGGCTTGGGTTCAGGAGATATTACTTCAATGTCTTATTTTACAACTACATTAGGAGATGCGGCAACAAATTCTAATTTTGTTGTTAAGATTGGTACTACTTCTCAAACTACTATGACCACGGCATGGCTTCCTACATCTAGTTATACAACTGTTTACGGTCCAGTGACTCATACTCACACAGCATCCGGAGAGCAGCCTATAAACTTTACCACCCCTTTTAATTGGGATGGAGTCTCTAATATAGTTGTTGAAGTAATGTATAATGGAGCAGATATTACCAATAATGCTATTACC
Organism: Flavobacterium sp. N2820; assembly: GCF_025947285.1. Lineage (NCBI taxonomy): Bacteria > Pseudomonadati > Bacteroidota > Flavobacteriia > Flavobacteriales > Flavobacteriaceae > Flavobacterium > Flavobacterium sp. N2820. The sequence continues at coordinate 3,008,618 of NZ_CP110008.1, forward strand.
TATTATACAACTACAACGAACAATATGGTTGTGCATTCTAATACTAGTGGTTCTGCAGCTGCATCAGGTACTATTACAACTGCTCGTTTGAATTTAAAACTTAGTGGACAAGTAGCTTGTCAATCTGCTAGAACTGCAGTGCAGGCTTCGGTTACTGCTCCTCCAGTATTAACATTAAGCGCAACAACAACTACCATCTGTGAATCAGATAGTACGTCTGCGGTTACGGTTACTTCAACAGTTGGAGATTATAATACGTATAATTGGTCACCATCAATAGGAGTTACAGGAGATGAAAATACAGGATGGATATTTAATCCTTCTGTTTCAACAAATTATACACTAACAGCTACTCAAACAAGTGGAAGTTTGTGTTCAACAACTACTACTTTTTCAGTAATAGTAAATCCTAGACCTACTGCTATGACAATAACGCCTTCACCAGCTAATGTTTGTGTAGATGCAATTCAAACACTAGTTGTAAATGGTGGAACTGTAGGAGGGCTTACTGATAGCCAAGTTGGAACTGCAACAACTTTAACAGCTGCAACAAGTCAACCAACAGCTTTTTGTAATCGATTTAAACACTATTGGGTGCAAATGGTATATACTGCAGCTGAATTAACTGCGGCTGGTGTTCAACCGGGAAATATTACTGCTTTACGTTTTACAACTGGTGCACAAGGGTCAGCAAATAATGTTACTGATTTTAAAGTGAGATTAGGAAATACAACTAATAATGTATTAACTGGCTTTACTTCATCTGGTTTAACGCAAGTATTTAGTGTAGCTACATATCCTACCGTGGTGGGTGTTAATACAATTATTTTTGATACTCCTTATGTTTGGGATGGTGTTTCTAATATTATTGTCGATATGAGACAAACAGGTGTAGATTCAATTAACAATTCTACTACTCAATATACTGCTACAACTGGCAATACAGTTGTTTCCGCAATTACATCAACTACAAATGCAGGTGGTTCAGATGGATTTGCTGGAACTTTACCTTCTGCAACAACAAGTGTTAATCGCTTAAACACAACTTTTGTTTGGGATTCATCTATTCCTACAACAATTGAATGGTCTCCAATAGCAAATTTATATACAGATGCGGCTGCAACTGTAGCATACGTGGCTGGGAATAATGCTTCGACTGTTTATGTAAAATCTCCAACTGTCGCTACTACAACTTATACAGTTACTGCTTCGGTTCCATCTACTGGATGTGAAACTACAGCAACAGTAGATGTTATTGTAAACCCAAATACATCAAATAGTACTATAGCAACAGCATGTGATACTTATACTTGGGCAGTAAATGGAACTACATATACGTCAAGTGGAATATATACAAATGTAGTTGGATGTCACACAGAAACATTAGATTTAACAATCACGCCGAGTTCATCATTACCAACAGAAGTTGTTTCTGTATGTGATACTTATACTTGGGCAGTAAATGGAACTACTTATACAACATCTGGAGTTTATACTTCGGTTACAAACTGTGTAACAAGTACATTGGATTTAACAATTACACCAAGTTCAACATTACCAACAGAAGTTGTTTCTGTATGTGATACTTATACTTGGGCAGCAAATGGAACTACTTACACTGCATCAGGAGTTTATACTTCGGTTACAAACTGTGTAACAAGTACATTGGATTTAACAATCACACCAAGTTCAACATTACCAACAGAAGTTGTTTCTGTATGTGATACTTTTACTTGGGCAGTAAATGGAACTACTTACACTGCATCAGGAGTTTATACTTCGGTTACAAACTGTGTAACAAGTACATTGGATTTAACAATTACACCAAGTTCAACATTACCAACAGAAGTTGTTTCTGTATGTGATACTTATACTTGGGCAGCAAATGGAACTACTTACACTGCATCAGGAGTTTATACTTCGGTTACAAACTGTGTAACAAGTACATTAGATTTAACAATCACACCAAGTTCAACATTACCAACAGAAGTTGTTTCTGTATGTGATACTTATACTTGGGCAGCAAATGGAACTACTTACACTGCATCAGGAGTTTATACTTCGGTTACAAACTGTGTAACAAGTACATTAGATTTAACAATCACACCAAGTTCAACATTACCAACAGAAGTTGTTTCTGTATGTGATACTTATACTTGGGCAGTAAATGGAACTACTTACACTGCATCAGGAGTTTATACTTCGGTTACAAACTGTGTAACAAGCACATTAGATTTAACAATAAACGTTTCGCCAAGTGATGCTACTACTCAAACAGGTGATACATTGACAGCTACAGAAACAGGAGCAACATACCAATGGGTAACTTGTGATGGTGGAGGAGTCTTTACTCCAATTGGAGGTGCAATGTCTCAATCTTATTTAGTAACTGCTATTGGAAGTTATGCTGTTGAAGTTACTAAGAATGGATGTACTGTAACAAGTGCATGTGTTGACGTTACTTCTTTAAGTGGCAACTCGTTTGATTTAACTAATTTAACGTACTATCCTAACCCTGTTGTTAATACATTTACAATTAAGTACAATAAAGAAATTGAATCGATCAATGTTTTCGACTTAAGCGGAAGATTGATTAGACAATTAAATCCTAAGCAATTAGAAGCTCAGATTGATATGTCTGAATTTGCAGCTGCTATGTATATTGTAAAAGTTACTGCAGATGGAAAACAAACAGAAATTAAAATAATGAAAAAATAAATTTTTGTTTTTTATAAAAAAAAGGGTTAATCTGAAAAGATTAGCCCTTTTTGTTTTTATTTTAGCAAAATGAATATTGTACCACTACAAAAAGAACAACTAAGTATTGTAGCTGAATTAGCTTACGAAATTTGGCCTACTGCTTATGGAGAAATCCTTTCGCCGGAGCAGTTGCAGTATATGTTAGCGCAGTTTTATAGCCTTGAAGCACTTGAAACACAATTCCAAAATGGGCAACATTTTTTACTCCTAAAAGATGCTGAAAGAGCCGTTGGTTTTTTGTCCTACGAATTAAATTGTTACCATTCTCAAAAACTTAAAATTCACAAAATTTATGTGTTGCCTACCGAACAAGGTAAAGGTTTGGGCAAATTATTAATAGACAAAGCCATTGAAATTGCCATTGCACAAAACCAAAAAGCCATTTTTTTAAACGTAAACAAATACAACAAAGCCCGTTTTTTCTACGAAAAGTTAGGTTTTACTATTGTAAAAGACGAAGTAATCGAAATAGGGAATGGTTATGTAATGGATGATTATGTGATGGAATCAGCTGTTTAAATATTTATAAGATTACGTATTAAAGTGTTTTAATTTGAAAAGATTTTGTAAATTTCGCCTAGTCTAATCCAGTTAAGAGAGCATGGATTATAAGTGATTAAAAGTCAGTAATAACTAACATATATTAGCAATGTCTAATATTTTTTCAAAAAAAATAATGATGAAAAAAATATTTTTTATTTTCCTTTGTTTTAATTTAATTTCTTATCATGGTTTTTCACAATCAAAGACTGAAAATAAAATTTATAATAAAGATTTTAATTGGACAATCATAATTCCTGAAGGTTTTGAAACTGTCGAAGAAAAGGAATGGATTGCTATGCAAAATAAAGGGGCTAATGCAATTGAAGATACTTTTGGCGAAGAAATAATCAATCATTCAAAAACTATATTTGTTTTTAAAAGCGGAACTGTAAACTATTTTGAGTCCTCTTTTCAGCCGTTTGATGTAGCAGTTGATGGGGATTACATAGAGACGTGTAAAGCTGTAAATGATATTCTGTATGAGACATTTATGGCCCAAATGCCTGGGATAACAATAGAAAGAAGTAATACAATAGAAAAAATTGATAATTTAGATTTTCAAGTATATAAAATGAAAGTTATTTTTCCAAATAAAATGGAAATGTACTGTATGATGTTTAATAGATTATTTGGAAAAAAAGAGTTAGCTGTTAATATTATGTATATCGATCAGTCAAAAGGCGAAAAAATGTTAGCCTCATGGAGAGCTTCAAAATTCACTAAATAAAAACGTATTTATTCCGATACTCATATTTCCTTTTTTAAACTAATCTTAATTTGGTTTAAAAAAAATTCAAGCCAAAATATTCATAAAGCTCGTTCCCACATAGCAAAAAAAGCATGAGAAAATTTCCCATGCTTTTTCAAATTATATGATTTATTTCCTACCTATTCCTTTCCCCATAATTTCTCTTACCCGTAAATTTCCCTTTATTGCTTGGTAAACTTGCTTCTTCAGTTTTGCTAGAAGGTTCAATCAATTTGTTTAATTCGGCAACTTCGGCATCAGTTAAGTTGCGATATTTGCCTTCGGCAACATCTAAGGAAATGTTGATAATTCGGGTACGTTTCAAAGCCGTTACTTCATAATCCAAATATTCACACATTCTACGAATTTGTCTATTCAAACCTTGCGTTAAAATAATTCGGAACACAAATTTGCTAATTTGTTCTACTTTACATTTCTTGGTGATCGTTTCCAAAATCGGAATTCCGTTTGCCATTCGTTCAATAAATCGATCGGTAATTGGATGGTTTACGGTTACGATATATTCTTTTTCGTGGTTGTTTCTCGCACGAAGAATTTTGTTTACAATATCGCCATCATTGGTCATAAAAATCAAACCTTCACTGGCTTTATCTAAACGTCCAATCGGAAAAATACGCTCAGGATAGTTGATGAAATCAATAATATTGTCTCTTACGTCTAAGTTGGTCGTACATTCAATCCCTGCAGGCTTGTTGAAGGCTAAATAAATTGGTTTTTCATTGCGTTCCTGAATCAATTTTCCGTTCACTCGCACTTCGTCACTTGGCGTCACTTTTGTGCCCATTTCCGGAACTTTTCCGTTAATAGTAACTCTTCCTTGTTCAATCAAACGATCGGCTTCTCTGCGTGAACAAAAACCAGTTTCTGATAAAAATTTATTAATTCGGGTTGCATTTTCTTCCATGTAGCAAAGATAGAATTTTTTAGTGATTTTTTTGTTACACAAAGTTTCTCAAAGTTTACACAGAGTAACACAAAGTTTCTTTATAAGTTTTTAAAAAGTTAAGCGCTCTGTGTATCTCTTTCCAACACAATCAAAGTCAAAAAATATCAGTGAATCTCGGTGTAAATATTTTAACCGCAAAGAGCGCAAAGTTTTTTCGCAAGGTTCGCTAAGTATTTTACCTTAAAAGTTTATAATAGTAAATATCTCTGTGTATCTCTTTCAACACAATTAAAATTAAAAAAAACTCTGCTAACTCTGTGCTATAAAACAAAAAAAAGCCCTTTTAAAAAAAGGACTTTCATTTATTGTTATGGAATCAATTAGATCGTTGCAAATAATTTTTCCATTTTTTCTTTTTCTTCGTCGGCTAATAAACCGTCTACTAAAATTCTTCCACTGTGCTCATCTGTAATAATTTTTTTACGTGCAGCAATTTCCATTTGTGTTTGTGGTGGAATAGTAAAGAAAGAACCAGCAGATGCGCCACGCTCAATAGAAACTACCGCTAAACCGTTTCTAACACTTGTTCTAATTCTGTCGTAAGCAGCAATTAAACGCTCTTCGATTTGACCTCTTAATTCTGCTGATTTTGCAGTTAAAAAGTTTTCTTCTTTTTCCGTTTCAGCCATAATGTCGCTTAATTCAGCTTTCTTATGTTTCAAATGCGTTTGTTTACCGTCTAATCTTTCTTTAGTTTGAGCAATAACTTCTTTTCTGTGCTCAATAGAAGCTTTCATTTCTTTAATGTGTTTTTCAGCCAATTGAATTTCCAATTCCTGAAATTCCACTTCTTTAGTTAAAGAGTTAAATTCTCTATTGTTACGAACATTTTTTTGTTGCTCTAAGTATTTTTTAATCGATTCTTTGTGTCCGTCGATTGCGTTTTTCTTTTCTTTGATTTGGTCATCAATTGTTTCTAAATCACTTTTTAATTTGTCTAAACGAGTAGAAAGTCCTGCTACTTCATCTTCTAAATCATCTACTTCAAGAGGTAATTCACCTCTCACATTTCTGATTTCGTCAATTTTAGAATCAACTAATTGTAAAGCATAAAGGGCTCTTAACTTATCTTCTACGTTTATCTCTTTGATGGTTGCCATATTTAAAAGTACTTAACTGGATTTGTATTTTCTTCTGATAAAATAATTCCGCATTGCAGCGAATTGGGTGCAAAATTAGTGATTTTTTCTTTAAGAAAATCAACTATATAATTTTTTGTATACCTTTCGCTTTCAAAATGACCAATATCTGCCAAAAGTAACTGATTTTCAGCTTCGTAGAATTGATGATATTTTAGGTCTGCTGTAAGATAAGCATCTGCTCCTGAGGTTATTGCGTTTTTAATAGCAAAACTTCCGCTTCCGCCTAAAACGGCTACTTTTTTTATTGATTTTCCTGTAAAAGCAGAATGTCTGATGCCTTCACATTGTAGTTTTTCTTTTACTAATTGTAAAAATTCGGTTTCTGATAGCGGATTTTCAAATTCACCAACTCTTCCTAAACCAATATTTTGATGTTTGTTTTCTAATTGATAGATTTCGTACGCCACTTCTTCATACACATGATTTTTGAATAAAGCCTTCAAAATTTTACCTTGCAAATGGTTTTCAAAAGTAACTTCGATTTTAATTTCTGGTGTTTCTACAAATTCAAATCGCTCACCAAATTCAGGATTTGAATGTTCATTTCCCATGTAAGTTCCAATTCCTTGTGAATTAAAACTGCAATCTTCATAATTGCCAATTTTTCCTGCACCAGCGTCAAACAAGGCATTTCGCAATTTTTCAACATTTTCAGGAATAGTATATGTAACTAATTTTTGAATATAATTTTCTTTCGGAATCAAAACTTTGGAATGTTTCAAACCTAAAACATCACAGAAAATTTTGTTTACACCATTTTGATGATTGTCCAATGCGGTATGAACAGCATAAATAGCAATATCGTTTTTAATCGCTTTCAAAATCGCACGTTCCACATAATTTTTTCCAGTAATTTTCTTTATTCCAGAAAACAAAATAGGGTGGAAGCAAACCACCAAATTACATTTTTTAGCAATCGCTTCATCAATCACCGATTCCAAAGCATCATGGCAAACTAAAATGCCTGAAATTTCCTGATTTGGATTTCCAACTAAAAGCCCAACATTGTCAAAATCTTCGGCATAACCTAAGGGTGCCATTTCTTCAAGAACAGAAAGTATATTGGAAAGTTGCATGTTGTTTGATTTTGGTAAATTATTACACAAATTAACAAAATACTCGTTAGAAATGAAATGATAAATCACATAAACTTTATTATAAAGATAAAATAGTATACTTTCGTAGTATGATTTTGTTACGAAAAATACTTTTCCCATTAGCCTTTTTGTATTGGCTCATTACGTTTATCCGAAATTGGCTTTACGACAAAGGCATTTTGAAAAGCCATTCGTTTGGTATTCCTATCATTGCAGTAGGGAATTTAAGCGTTGGTGGAACAGGAAAAACCCCGCAAATCGAGTATTTAATCCGCTTACTTTCTGAAAATTATAAAGTTGCAGTTTTGAGTCGTGGATACAAGCGTTCAACTGAAGGCTTTATTTTGGCCGATGAAAAAGCTACAGCGACATCAATTGGTGACGAGCCTTTTCAATTTTATTCTAAATTTCCAAACATTCAAGTCGCTGTTGATGCCAATCGTAAAAACGGAATTGAAAAATTAGTACAACTTCAAGATAAACCAGATGTTATTTTATTGGATGACGCTTTTCAGCACAGAAAAGTAAAAGCAGGCTTTTATATTTTACTCACGGCTTACGACGATTTGTTTTGCGACGATTATATCTTGCCTTTCGGGAATTTACGCGAACCGTCTTCTGGTAAAAAACGTGCGGATATGATAATTGTCACCAAATGTCCAAAGGATTTGTCAGAACTTGCACAGCAGAAAATTGCAAAAAAGTTGAATGTGAAGCAATCGGTTTATTTTACAACTATTGAATATGATGATTATGTTTTTGGAAATGACACTCAATTATTGGTTTCAGAAATTCAATCAGAAAGTAAACTTTTAGTTGCTGGAATTGCAAAACCAAAGCTATTTTTCGATTTTCTAAAAAATGAAATGGATGAAACATTGGTTTTTCCAGATCATCACCATTTTTCAAAGCAAGATTGTGAGCAAATTTTGGCAAAAGCTAACGGAAGAAAAATTAGTACAACAGAAAAAGATTTTGTTCGTTTAAATGGATTATTGCCTAAGACGCAATTGTTCTATTTGCCAATAAAATCGGTTTTTATAAATGCAACTATTGATAAAACAATACAAGATTATGTGGGACAAGGTTCAAGAAACAGTTAGTTTCATTAAAAATAAAACCAATTTTACGCCTGAATATGGTGTGATTTTAGGTTCTGGATTGGGCGGATTTACTGCTGATATAACCATCGAACATACTTTACCTTACACAGATATTCCAAATTTTCCAATTTCAACAGTTCAAGGGCATAAAGGCGCTTTGGTTTTTGGAACAATTGAAGGAAAAAAAGTGGTGGCAATGCAAGGTCGTTTTCATTTTTACGAAGGTTACGATATGAAACAAGTAACGTTTCCGGTGCGTGTAATGAAATATTTAGGAGTAGAAAAGCTAATTGTATCCAATGCTTCTGGAGGTGTTAATCCTTCGTATAAAGTAGGTGATGTAGTTGTGATTACAGATCACATCAATATGATGCCTGAACATCCTTTACGCGGTCATAATGATGAGCGTTTTGGGCCAAGATTTGTGAATATGAGCGAACCGTATTCTAAAGCAATGAATTCAAAAGCATTTGAAGTAGCAAATGAACTGAATATCGATTTAAAAAAAGGTATTTATTTGGGTTTACAAGGACCAACCTTTGAAACGCTTGCCGAATATAAAATGGTAAAAGTCTTAGGTGCTGATTGCGTTGGAATGTCAACTGTTCCGGAAGTCATTGTTGCACGTCACATGAATATGGAATGCTTTGGTGTTTCTGTGATTACTGATATGGGCGATGAAGAAAATATTGAAGAAGTAAATCACGAAGAAGTTTTGGAAGCTGCTAAAAAAGCAGAACCACATGTGAGAAATTTAATTAAGAATTTGATTGCTCAGTATTAGTTAAATAAGCGGTTACAACATTATAAAAATGCTCTGGTTCAAATGGTTTGGTAATTACTTCATTCATTCCGTAGGACAAGAGCATTTCTTTATTTTCATTTAAAGAAATGGCTGTTAAGGCAATAATAGGGGTTGTTGTGTCAAACTTTCTAATTTCAGTAGTGGCTTCAGTACCGTTGATGCCAGGTAAATGAACATCCATTAAAATTAGGTCATAATGATTGGTTTTCGCATTTTCAATCGCATCTTCTCCATTGTCTATGATAACACATGAAATACCTTTCTTTTCTAGCATTTTTTGGGTTATCATTTGGTTAATTTTGTTGTCTTCAACCAACAGAATGTTTTTCTGATTTAAGTATTCAATTTTATGGTTTACTTCCGGTTTAACTTCATCTTTGGTAGCTTTTTCAAATTCTAATTCAAAAGAAAAAGTGCTTCCTTTTCCACTTTCACTTTTTAAATGAATACTGCTTCCCATTAATTCAAGAATTTTCTTAACAATAGAAAGTCCTAAACCAGTTCCTCCATATGTGCGATTAATTTCAACCGAGCCTTGGCTAAAACTATCAAAAATGGTTTCTTGTTTGTCGATAGGAATTCCGATTCCGTTATCTTTTACTTCAAAGTATAATTTTATTTCATTATTGGATTCATTGATTTTTTTAACAGTACACCAAACATCTCCATTCTTGCTGAATTTAATAGCGTTGTTCAATAAATTTATGATAATTTGAGACAATTTTGTAGGATCTCCTTTTAAGTTAGTTGTGATAGATTTGTCAATGTGTAAGTGACAATTAATCTTATTTTCATTAATAAATTCTTTAAATGAAATAGTAATATTCTCGATGAGTTCTTTTAAGTCAAAGCTAATTTTTTCTACGGTTACTTTATCAGATTCTAAACGATTAATTTCTAAAATGTCGTTGATAAAGTTTAATAAATAATTTCCTGAAAACTCTAGTGATTTCAAGTAATTTAACTGATTTGCTTTTGGTTTTTCTTGAAGTAAAAGATAGGTAATCCCATTAATTGCATTTAATGGTGTTCGTAATTCGTGACTTACCGTTGATAAGAAATCGGCTCTTGCTTTAGAGGCTAATTCTGCTCGTTCTTTTTCGGCAATTAATTCTTTATTTTTTTCTTTTAATAGTTTGTTAGTGCTAATTCTAATCTTATTATTTTTATATAAAGATAAACTCAAAAGGGATAAAATCGAAATTAATGCAATACTTAAAATACTGATTAACTTTGAAAAACGCAATGTTTTTTGTTGGCTTTTCTTTTCTTTGTCTAATTGTTCAATTGTTTTTAATTGCTCGTCAAACTGAATTTTATCAATCATATTTTCAGAATCAAAGCTTAAAAAGTTTTTTGTAATAGAGTCTGTTAATGCGGCATATTCTTTTAAATATAAATGAGATTTTTTTGTGTTATTTGTTTTTTCATATGCATTACTTAACTGTTTTAAAATTTTTTTTGAACACTCAAAATCACTTTTATTGGTTTTATTAGTAGTGTTAGCCATTTCATAATAACGAATAGCATTTGTGTAATTTTTTTGTGCCATTTCAATTTCTCCCAATTGAAAATAGGCTTCACATTTAGTGCTTAAAAAAGTATCGTCTTCTAAATTTTTAATAACGGATAATAAAATTGCAGACGCTTCTGAATAGTCTTTTTTTTCTTTTTTGATAATTCCTTTCTGTAAATTAATCAACTCTATTGCTTCATAAAAATTTAATTTTTCATATAATAAAGCTGCTTTTTCAAAGTAAATTTCTGCAACTTTAATATTATCTTTTCTTAAATAGCATTTGCCTAATCCATAATATGAAAGTGCTAAGTTTGTTTTTGGCTCTTCTCTATCAAATGTATTTACCGCTCTAATAAAATAATCAATAGCTAAATTATTTTTTTCTAAATCATAATAAATATTTCCCAATTGCAAGTAAGCATCGGCTAATTTATTGTTTAGATTTTTAGATTTTGCGTATTCAATTGCTTTTTCGGTGAATTCAATGGCTCTTTTATAGGATTTTTTGTCTTCTTTGTTGAAGAGTCCAATTTCTAGGTAATAATCGGTACTATCACTTATTTTTGCAACATCTTTATATACAGATTGTGAGTAACTTGAAAAAGTTACAAATAGTAAAAATATTACAAATTGTTTGATCAATTTAAGTCAAGATTACTTTTTAACCCTGCAATTTAAGTTTTTTACAGATAAAAAAAAACTTTATTTTTTAGAAACGAAACTAATTAAGTCAATTAATCGAGAGGAATAACCAATTTCGTTGTCATACCAACCCACAATTTTAACCATTTTGTCAATCACGGAAGTAAGTTGTGCATCAAATAAGCAAGAATTTTGATTTCCAATAACATCTACCGAAACAATTGGGTCTTCGGTGTAATCTAAAATTCCTTTTAAATTTGTTCCAGCTGCTTTTTTAAAGGCTTGATTGATTTCTTCAATAGAAACTTGTCGTTTGACATTGAAAGTAATATCAGTCAATGAACCATCTGGAACAGGAACGCGAATACCACAACCACCAATTTTTCCTTCTAATTCTGGAAAAATTTTTGTCAATGCTTTTGCTGCTCCCGTTGTTGTTGGAACAATAGATTGTGATGCGCCACGAGCTCTACGTAAATCTTTGTGCGGTTGGTCGTGTAAACTTTGATCGGTAGTAAAGGAGTGAATTGTTGTAATATACGCTTGTTCCACTTCGCACAATTCCTGAATGATTTTAATCATCGGAGCCGCATTGTTGGTGGTGCAACTTGCGTTGGAAATAATGCTTTCGCTTCCGTCTAAAATGTGTTCATTTACACCTAAAACAACTGTTTTTATTTCTTCAACTTCAGATGGTGCCGAAAGAATTACTTTTTTCGCTCCCGCTAAAATATGTTGGTTAATATCTTCAAATGTTTTGAATTTTCCAGTCGATTCAATAACAATATCAATGTTTAACGACTTCCAATCTAAATTTTTAATATCTCTTTCGTGAAAAAATAAATACGATTTGTCGTCAATACTAATTGAATTATCAGAAAACGAAACGTTTTGCTTTAAAACTCCGTGAATGCTATCGTATTTTACCAGATGTGCCATTGTTTTGTTATCGGCAATGTCGTTGATGGCAACTACTTCAATAGTAGGATGATTTAAAAGTAATCGGAATAAATTTCGTCCAATTCTTCCAAAACCATTAATAGCAATTCGTGTTTTCATTCTTTAGTTTAAAAGTTTATGGGTTTAAAAGTTTAAAAGGAAATAAAGTTTATAAGTTTCAGAAACTCTTTTAAACGTATAACCTTCTAACCTCATAACCTTTTTTAATGAATATGTTTCTCCGCATGATAAGAAGAACGTACCAAAGCACCGCTTTCTACATGTCTAAAACCTAATTCTTTTCCTATTTGTTCGTATTTTGCGAATTGTTCTGGCGTGATGTATTCTTTAACCGGTAAATGTTTTTTACTTGGTTGTAAGTACTGACCAATCGTAACAATATCCACTTTTGCTTCAGCTAAATCGTGTAAAACTTGAATCACTTCTTCTTCCGTTTCACCTAAACCTAACATGATGCCCGATTTTGTTCTTTTGATGCCTTGCTCTTTCAAATAGCGTAACACTTCTAAACTTTTTTCATATTTAGCTTGAATACGAACCTCACGAGTCAATCGTTTTACGGTTTCCATATTGTGCGAAACTACTTCTGGAGCTACTTCGATAATTCTGTCGATATTTCTAGTGTTACCTTGAAAATCTGGAATTAAGGTTTCTAATGTTGTATTTGGATTCATTCGGCGAATGGCTTTCACGGTTTCTGCCCAAATAATTGAACCCATATCCTTTAAATCATCACGATCAACGCTAGTAATTACAGCATGTTTGATGTTCATAATTTTGATAGAACGCGCTACTTTTTCAGGTTCGTCCCAATCCACCGTTTCTGGACGACCGGTTTTTACACCACAAAAGCCGCATGAACGTGTACAGATATTTCCTAAGATCATGAAAGTTGCTGTTCCTTCGCCCCAACATTCGCCCATATTAGGACAACTCCCTGAAGTACAAATCGTATTCAGTTTGTATTTGTCTACTAAACCTCTAAGTTCGGTGTAGTTTTTACCGGTTGGTAATTTTACGCGCAACCATTTTGGTTTGGGTTCTCTTGGTGGAAAAACATTTTCAATAGCCGTGTCCATAATCAAAATTTTGATGGACAAAGATACGATATCAAATTTAGAATTTTGAAGTAAGAATTTAGAAAATGAGAAAACTTTAGGAAAGTTTTAGGAAATGTAAAAGTGAATTACTTCCCCGAAATAATCTCCGCCAACAATTTCTTAGCTCGAAGCAGTTTGATTTTGATGTTGTTGAGTGGTTCATCAATTTGTTCTGCCATTTCTTGGTAGGTCATTTCTTGAAAATAGCGCATTTGAATCACTTCCTGATAAGCAGGTTTCAATTGTTTAATGTATTGTAATAATTGGGCTAAATTTTGTTCGATAATTAGTTCGTCTTCAGCAGAATTGGAGTCATCTGCAACACTATAGGCTTGATGGTCTTCTTCGTCATTCATTTCAATAAATAAAGACGATTTCTTTTTGCGAAGCATGTCGATATGAACATTTTTTGCAATCGCAATCAACCAAGTATTAAACCCATATTCGGGATTGTAAGTCGCGATTTTATCAAATGCCTTTGCGAAAGTTTCAATGACAATATCTTCGGTGTCCGTTTCGTTTTCGGTTCGTTTTAGCATGAATCCGTACACTTCATTCCAGAAAAAATCCAATAAAAATGTGAAAGCAACTTGGTCTCCCTTTTTTGCTTTTTCAATGTTTTCTTGAATAATAACTGAATTTACTTCCAATGTACAGGTTTTGAGATGAGGTTTCTAAAAAATACGCTCAGTTGCGTAAAGATAAGTACAATTTCGATAATTGGATACCAATACATCACATCTTTTTCTTTTAGTTTTCCAGCGGCATAGCCTAATGAAATCCAAGTGAATAAATACCTAAAAACAATTATTCCAGTCACAATCATCCATTGGAATTGAAACGCTAATAAAACAATCGCTAAAACTAAAAACCAAAACTGGCTAAAGAAAAATAAACCCAACTGAAATTTATCAAATCCTTTGTAGTATTTAGCAGTAGTTGCATGTCTTCTTTTTTGGTACACCCAAGATTTAAAAGTTGTTTTTGGTTCCGAAAATGTAAAACTTTCTGGATTGTATAAAATAGCTGTGTTTTTTTGATTAGCTGCTTGATTGATAAATAAATCATCATCACCAGAGCGAATTTTCATGTGGTCAATAAAACCTCTAACATTAAAAAACTCTTCTCTTTTGTAGGCTAAATTTCTTCCAACACCCATATACGGTTTTCCGATTTTTGCCCAAGAAAAATATTGTGTGGCGGTTAAAACGGTTTCAAAGCGAATGAGTTTATTTAAGAACGAATTTTTTACTTTTTCATAAGCACCATAACCTAAAACAATGGTTTTTTCTTTCGTAAATTGGCTTGAAATATGCAACAACCAATCGTTTGAAGCAGGGTAGCAATCGGCATCTGTGAATACTAAATATTCATTTTTCGCGGCTTTGATTCCTAAAGTTAAAGCAAATTTTTTATTCCCCCAAAACGCTTCGTTATTTTGAACTTTTACTAATTTTACATTCGCATACTGCTTTTCATATGCTTCAAAAAGTTCTAAAGTTTCATCGCTCGAAGCATCGTCAATTAAAACGATTTCATAATCAGGGTAGTTTTGTGTAACTAAGGTTTGAAAATATTTTTTGATGTTTTCTTCTTCGTTTTTAGCACAAACAATGATTGAGATAGGCAATCGTTTCGGAGTTCCATCAACTTTTTTTCCAAATGAGAATTTTCCAAAAATAAAAAGGTAATAAATAAATTGAATAAACACGATAACCGCAAAAGCGATTAAGAGTATTGTTAGTATCATAAATGGATAAAATTATGCGTGCGATTCTTCGTTGCAATCTTTCATTTGTTCTGGAGTTTTTCCGCAATAGCTGCAGTTTTCGCCATCTTTATTTAAAAACGGACTTTGGCTTGCACAAGTTCCTGCAAATTTTCCGTCTTTTTTTGCCCAAATTTTTATTGCGATACCTGCAAACGCAAGTCCTAAAAGTCCAATGGTTACTAATACAAGTTTCATCTTTTTTTTGTTTTGAACTGCAAATTTACAAAAGAAATTTGACTTAAATAATATTTACTTCTGCTTCTATTGCAATTCCAAATTTTTCTAAAATGGTTTGTTGAATATTTCTCGAAAGCGCTACTATTTCAGCTCCAGTTGCAGTTCCATAATTCACTAAAACCAAAGCTTGGTTTTTATGTACACCTGCATCACCAAAACGTTTTCCTTTAAAACCGGCTTGTTCAATTAACCAACCAGCTGGAACTTTTACTTCGGTTTCAGAAACTACATAATGTGGCATTTCTGGGTGAAGTGCTTTTGCTTTTTCAAATGCTTCTTTAGTAATAATCGGGTTTTTAAAGAAACTTCCACTATTGCCTAATTCTTTTGGATCGGGTAATTTGCTTTGACGAATGGTAATTACTGCATTGCTAACATCTTTTAGAGTTGGGTTTTCGATTTCGTTTTGTTTTAATTCGGTTTCAATAGCGCCGTAAGTAGTGGAAACTTTATGGTTTTTCTTAGTCAATTTAAAACAGACTGAAGTAATGATATATTGGTTTTTCAATTCGTTTTTGAAAACACTTTCACGGTATTCAAACTTGCATTGCGCGTTAGTGAAAGTTTCAAGTTCTAACGATTTTAAGTTTAAAGCTTCGCACGAAAACATCGTATCTTTAATTTCCACGCCATATGCACCAATATTTTGAATTGGAGTTGTACCAACGTTTCCTGGAATCAATGATAAATTTTCAATTCCACCGAAATTTTGGTCAATACACCAAAGTACAAATTCGTGCCAGTTTTCACCAGCTTGCGCTTTTACAATGGCAAAATCATCGTTTTCTTCAACAATTTCTCTTCCTTTTAAATTAACGTGAA
Source organism: Flavobacterium sp. N2820 (assembly GCF_025947285.1). Lineage (NCBI taxonomy): Bacteria > Pseudomonadati > Bacteroidota > Flavobacteriia > Flavobacteriales > Flavobacteriaceae > Flavobacterium > Flavobacterium sp. N2820. The sequence continues at coordinate 3,024,834 of NZ_CP110008.1, forward strand.
CGACTAATTTTTCGATGTCCTGTGTTAAAAGCATATTGCTTCCTCCACCCAAAATAAAAATAGCGTCGTTTTCTGTCAACACTTCTTTCAATTCAGTAATCGAACTTACTGAAACAAATTGTTTGGCTTTGGCTTCAATCCCAAATGTGTTATAGTTTTTTAAAGAGAAATTGGTTTGAATATTCATCGTAGAATAATTTTTTTCAAATGTAGTATTATGAATTTTAAATCGGAAATATTTTATATGATTGATGTGTTTCTTTGATAATCAATTCCGTTCGTTCTGCATGTGTGTCGGAAATAAAAATTTGTCCAAAAACGGCATCATTTACCATGGTTACAATTTTTTGCACACGTGTTTCGTCCAATTTATCAAAAATATCATCAAAAAGCAAAATTGGTAATTCGCCACTTTGTTTTTTCATGAACTCGAATTGTGCCAATTTCAAAGCAATTAAAAATGATTTCTGTTGGCCTTGTGAACCAAATTTCTTAATCGGGAAACCATCAATTTCAAAAATCAAATCGTCTTTATGAATTCCAGCGCTGGTATATTGAATAATCCGGTCTTTTTGTAGTGATTCTTCTAAGAGTGAATGTAATTCTTTTTCGAACAACTGACTTTCATATTTTAAAGCAACTTTTTCATTTCCACCCGAAATGTTGGTGTGATGTTTTTCAAAAATAGGAATAAAATCAGCAAGAAATTGTTTTCTTTTTTCGAAAATCAATTGTCCAGAATGGCTTAATTGTTCGTTATAAATAGATAAATTATCAGCATCAAATGTATGATTCAAAGCGAAATACTTTAATAATGCATTTCGTTGCGCTAACGTTTTTTGATATTGAATCAATAAATGTAAATACGAGTTGTCTAAAGTTGCAATTACACTATCGATAAATTTTCTACGTGTTTCGCTTCCATCAATAATCAAATCAGCATCTGAAGGCGATATAATTACTAACGGAATCAAACCTAAATGTTCAGAAAGTTTATCGTATACTTTTCCGTTGCGTTTAATGGTTTTTTTTTGTCCTTTTTTTAAACTGCAAACAATTTTTTCCTCTTTATTGTTTTTTTCAAGCAAAGCATCAATTACAAAAAATTCTTCGCCGTGTTTGATGTTTTGAACCGCTAACGGATTAAAATAGCTTTTTCCATAGGCCAAATGATATATAGCATCTAAAATATTGGTTTTCCCCACGCCATTTTTCCCTACAAAACAATTAATCTTAGCGTCAAAATCAAATTCGATTTGGGCTAAATTTTTATAATTAAGAAGCGATAATTGTTTTAAAAACACAATAAATATACTTTGATTTTGGACTAAAAATAGGACTTTATGCAAAAGTAAATCGAATTTGTTAAAAATATATACTAAAATGGTTTTTAATTTTAATAAAAATTATATTTTTGCACCTCATTAAATTTAATATAAATGGCAACATATAACAAAAGAGGATACAAAGCTCCAAAACCAGAAGAAGCTAAAGTTGAAAACGAATTAGAAGAAGTAATTGATACTACAGATAGTACAACCGCTGAGGTTTTCAATACATTAGACGAAACAGCATCTAAAACGGAGGACTGGGTTGCTAAAAATCAAAAAATGATTTTAGGAATCGTTGGGGCAATTGCAATTGCTACTATTGGTTATGTTTTGTATAACAAATATGTTGTTGAAGAGAAAGAAGCGAAAGCAAACAACGAAATTTTCCAAGCACAACAATATTTTCAACAAGCAGTAGATGCTACAGCGAAACCAGATTCTTTATATAACTTAGCGTTAAAAGGTGGTGAAGGAAAATTAGGATTTGTTGGAATTGCCGATCAATATGCTGGTACAGATGCAGGAAATTTAGCAAACTACTATGCAGGTATGGCATACTTGAACTTAGGAGATTTTAAAAATGCAATTACCTATTTAGAAAACTTTAAATCGGATGATGCTATTTTAAAACCATTAGCTTTAGGAGCAATTGGTGATGCTTTTTCTGAAACAAATAAAGTTGATGATGCAATTTCGTATTACAAAAAAGCAGCTGAAGCTTCTGAAAATGATTTTACTACCCCAAGATATTTGTTAAAAGCGGCTCAGTTAAATTTAACTGCAGGTAAAAAAGCAGAAGCACATAAATTATTTGTAGAAATTAAAGAAAAATACGAAACTTCGAAAGAAGGAATGAATATTGATGCTTTCATTGCAATGACAGAATAAGAATGGCAACAGAAAATAAAAATTTATCTAATTACGATAAAAACACAATCCCAAACGCGAAAGATTTTCGGTTTGGGATTGTTGTTTCAGAATGGAATGAACAAGTTACAGAAGGGTTGTATAATGGTGCTTTTACAGCCTTAACAGATTGCGGTGCTTTACCGGAAAATATCACACGATGGAATGTTCCAGGAAGTTTTGAACTGATTTTTGGAGCACGACAAATGCACGAAAAACTGGAGTTAGATGCAGTAATTGTGATAGGATGTGTTATCAAAGGTGAAACGATGCATTTTGAATTCGTTTGCGAAGGTGTAACACAAGGGATGAAAGATTTAAACCTTTTGTATGATGTGCCAACCATTTTTTGTGTGTTAACAGATAACAATATGCAACAATCACTTGACAGAAGTGGTGGAAAGCATGGAAACAAAGGTGTTGAAGCGGCAATTGCAGCAATAAAAATGGTAGATTTGAATAATAAATAGTTCTAAATTCAAAATAGAAATAATAAAAATCCCGTTTTTTAATCGGGATTTTTTGTTAACAAAAAATTACAGATTTACACAACAAAAATCAGTAAATTTGAAAATTAAAGTGATTACCATGAGAAAGAGTTTATTCAAATTGCAAAAAAATAAGCAGTTCAACTATACACCAAGACATTATCAAGGAAAAACCGTTGATAATCCATTTGATTTTGATTCGGCAATTCGTCGTGATAGAGAAACTGTTAGTTATAACGATTTTAGAGCGCATTGGAAAGATGCAAGAGATGATAGCAGAAATAGAAAAAACAGATCGTTTAATACAAGAGTTATTATTATTGCATTAATTTTAGTGTTGATTTTTTTCTTTATCATCGATTTTGATTTTTCAATTTTTAGAAGAAAATAATGGCAGCGAGTATTATTCAACTTTTGCCCGATCATGTTGCCAATCAAATTGCTGCTGGAGAAGTGGTACAGCGACCCGCTTCTGTGGTTAAAGAATTGCTAGAAAATGCAGTCGATGCAAAAGCTTCAGATATCAAATTAATCGTTAAAGAAGCAGGAAAAACTTTAGTTCAAGTAATTGATAACGGTTTAGGCATGAATACCACCGATGCGCGTTTGTGTTTCGAACGTCATGCTACGTCTAAAATTCGCCAAGCGGAAGATTTATTTGATTTACATACCAAAGGTTTTCGCGGAGAAGCATTGGCTTCAATTGCCGCAATTGCGCATGTAGAAATGAAAACTAAACAAGACCAAGAAGAGTTAGGCAATCACATTGTAATTGAGGGAAGTAAGTTAATTACGCAGGAAGTGGCAGTTTTACCAAAAGGAACTTCGTTTGCGGTTAAAAACTTGTTTTTTAATATTCCAGCGCGAAGAAACTTCTTGAAATCGGAAACGGTGGAATTTCGACATGTGATGGATGAATTTCAGCGTGTAGCAATGGCACATCCGTCGATTTCATTTACGTTGATTCACAATGGAAGCGAATTGTATAATTTGCCAAGTTCAAATTACCGTCAGCGTATTGTGAATATTTTTGGTGGAAAAACCAATGAAAAATTAGTACCCGTTTCAGAAGAAACAGAGTTAATCAATATCTCAGGATTTGTAGGGAAGCCCGAATTTGCAAAGAAAAGTAGAGGAGAACAGTTTTTCTTTGTAAACGATAGATACATCAAAAGTGCCTATTTGCATCATGCTATTATGAATGCGTATGAAGGTTTGTTAAAGGAAGGCAATCAACCAAGTTATTTCTTGTATTTGCAAGTCCCACCTCACACGATTGATATTAATATTCATCCTACAAAAACCGAAATAAAATTTGACGACGAACATTCGTTATATGCTATTTTGCGGTCGGCTGTAAAACACAGTTTAGGACAATTTAACGTAGCACCCGTTTTAGATTTCGAACGCGATTCAAATTTAGACACGCCCTATCAATACAAGGATAAAGAAGCTGATTTTCCTACGATTCAAGTAGATTCAGGATTTAATCCGTTTGCAACTGAAAAACCGTCAAAATCTTTGGCTTCTTTTGGAAGTTATAAAAAAGAATCTTCAACGCAAAATTGGGAAAGTTTGTATGTTGGATTAAAACAAGAAGCTCAAGAAATAGAGCAATTTTCGTTTGAAAGTGCAGAAGTTACAGGAACTTTATTTTCCGAAGATACTGTAGAAAGTGCACCAACTTCAACCTATCAAATTCATAAAAAATATATTGTTAGTGCCATAAAATCAGGTATGTTGGTGATTGATCAACGACGTGCGCATGAACGCATTTTGTATGAACAATTTTTGACTAATATTACTGTTTTTAAAGCATCAAGTCAGCAATTGTTATTTCCTTTAACAGTGTATTTTTCGTCAGATGAAATGCAGTTATTGAAAGAATTACAACCTACATTAGAAAATACAGGATTTGTTTTTGACGCGTTTAATGTGGATTCCGTTCAAATTTCGGGCTTACCTATTTTAATGGCAGAAAGCGAAGTTTCAATCGTTTTAGAAGAATTAATCAGTAATTTACAAAATGAAATTCCGGAAAGTAGTTTTTCGCAAAGTGATAGCATTGCAAAATCGATGGCTAAAAGTTTGGCTGTAAAAACAGGAACTTATATGACTGTGAAAGAGCAAGAAAATTTAGTAAATTCATTGTTTGCTTGTAAAGACCCAAATGTTTCCCCTTTTCAAAAACCCACATTTATTACCTTAACGGTAGAAGATTTAGATAAAAGATTTGCTCTATGATGAATAATATGACCGATACCGTAAAACAGTTATTAATTATTAATGTTTTATTTTTTATAGGAAGTTATTTTGTGCCACAAGCCAATGAATTATTATCGCTACATTATTTTGAGAGCGATGGTTTTAAATTCTGGCAACCCATTACGCATATGTTTATGCATGGAAGTTTGATGCATATTTTCTTTAATATGTTTGCTTTGGTTTCGTTTGGAAGTGCTTTAGAGCATTTTTGGGGTGCTAAAAAGTTTTTGTTTTTTTACCTTTCTTGTGGAATTGGAGCAGCTTTAATTCATTCAGGAGTAAATTATTATTATTTTCATGATGGTTTGAATTTGTTGATTGAGAATGGTGTTCAAAAAACGGAGATTGTAAGCACACTATCTCAAGGAATGTATAACAAAGGCTGGGAAGAAATTACTTCCGTATCTTCAGTTAAAGATATGATTGAGGCATATTTAGGAAAAGCTGTTGGAGCTTCTGGAGCTATTTATGGCTTGTTAGTTGCTTTTGCCTTTATGTTTCCTAATGCAGAATTAGCTTTGATGTTTATACCGGTTCCTATTAAAGCGAAATATTTTGTCCCTGTAATTGTGTTGTTAGATTTGTTTTCAGGTGTAACAGGTTATTCGATTTTTGGCGCTGGAAATATCGCACATTTTGCGCACGTTGGTGGGGCTTTATTTGGTTTTATTATGATGTGGTATTGGAAGAAAAACCAGTTTGATAAAAACCGCTGGGATAGATAGTTTTTAGAAAATAGAATAAAGAGCAAAGAAAACAGAAAATGAATATTTTAGACGATTTAAAACTACAATACAAAACAGGAGGCATGGTTCAAAAGTTAATCTTTTGGAACATTGGTCTTTTTTTAGTCTTTACGCTGTTGGATGTTGTTTTAAAATTCTCAAAAATAGATTTCAATTATTTTGATGTTGTTGCATTATCTTCTAATATCAATACGTTTTTGATTAAACCTTGGACAATAATTACGTTTAATTTTTTTCATGCCGGAATTTTTCACTTGATTTTTAATCTTCTTATTTTGCATTTTTCCGGAAGATTATTTAACACCTATTTTACCGATAAACAATTGTTTGGTATTTATGTTTTAGGCGGTATTTTCTCCGGAATAACCTTTGTTTTATCCTATTTTTTTATTGGAAAAGCAGGTTTGTTGGTAGGAGCAAGTGGTGCAATTATGGCTATTTTAATTGCTACAACAACGTATGCGCCTTTTATGTTGTTGCGCATTCCGTTAATAGGAATTGTGAAGCTTTGGCATGTTGCTTTTGTAATATTATTTATTGATTTAATTCAATTGCCTTTAGAAAATACCGGTGGACATTTAGCGCATCTTGGTGGAGCTTTGTTCGGATTTATTTATATAAAAATCTTACAATCTGGAACCGATTTAACCAAACCGCTTTCTATGTTTTTAGATGCCATTGTGAATATCTTTAAACCTAAAAACAAAACACCTTTTAAGAAAGTACATCGCAATACAACAAAAAATGTTGTAAATTCGTCAACATCAAAGAAAGATTTTACTCAAAAACAAATAGATGATATTTTAGATAAAATCAGTAAATCGGGCTATGATAGTTTAACAAAAGAAGAAAAAGAGTTTCTTTTTAAAGCAGGAAAGTAAATGAGAAAGCAATCATGGTTGAGTAGAATAATGTTCTTTTTAAATGTAATACTAACTATAGTTACATTTATTGCCTATTCGTTACCATTTTTAGCACCAAAAGCATTTCCTTTTTTGAGTGTTTTTTCTTTAGGATTACCCTTCTTGTTATTTCTTAATTTTTTCTTTTTTATCTATTGGTTGCTTCAGTTAAAGCGATATATGTTACTTTCGGGTTTGGTTTTGTTGTTAGGTATAACTTTTATTAATAGATTTTATAAGTTTTCAGAGACTAATTTACCAAAAGAAACTACTGATTTTACATTAATGAGCTACAACGTTCGATTATTTAATTTGTATGAATGGTTACCTAAAGACGATGTGCCTCAACAAATTTCTAAACTCATACAAGATAAAAAACCAGATATTTTATGTTTGCAAGAGTTTTCGCCAAATGATGAAGTAATTACTCCTAACTTTAAATATAGTTTCATAAAATTATACGGTGGAAAAAACAAATACGGTCAAGCAATATATTCCAGCTATAAAATAATTGACAAAGGTGAAATTGAATTTCCAAATTCAAGTAATAATGTAATTTTTGCTGACATAATTAAAGAAAAAGATACAATTCGAGTGTATAGCATGCATTTACAGTCGATAAAAATTAGTACAGATATTCATGAAAATATAGACGAACAAAAGTCTAAATTTATATTTAAAAGATTGAGTGAAGCATTCAAAGTACAACAACAACAAGCTGAGCTCATAAAATCGCACTATGAAACATGTAAATATGCCAAAATTATTTGTGGAGATTTAAATAATAGTGCATTTTCATATGTATATAGAACTATTAAAGGGGATATGAAAGATGCATTTGAAGAAGCAGGTGTAGGCTTTGGAAAATCATATAATTATAAATATTATCCAGCGCGAATAGATTATATTTTTGTTGAAAACAAAATTAAGGTTAAACAATTCAAATCCATTGATACCTTTTTTCAAAGTGATCATTTTCCTCAAATTACTCGACTTAACCTTGAATCTCAGGATAAATAAATGGTATTTTATTCTGTCTTTATTCTCTTTTCATAAATATTTGAGAGGTATTTTTGCAAATTCATTTTCATTTTTTTTTAAATAGAAAAAGGAGTTGTGTCTTTTTTTTTAATGTTTATAATGTTTTTCTGCTTCTTTAGATGTTTTTTTGTGGTTCATCGGCAAATTTTTAATTTGTTTAAAACTTTCTGAATCCATTTTACGTAAATCAATAAAACAAGCACGAGATCTCAATTTAAATAATCAATTGAAAAAGACCGATTACTATAACTTTTTAACTATTAAATTATGAAAGATACTATCTCCTCAACGTTTATTTTATTAGTAACTCTTACGTTAATGCTAACTTTTTTAGTGTATAATGTTAATCCAGAAATTATAATTACAACTGTAGTTGTTTTGGCATTTATTAAATTTTGGTTAGTTGTTTTTCAATTCATGAAAATGAATACAACACATCCTTTTTGGAAATATTTGACCCTAAGTTTTGGTGGGTTACTTACCTTAATTTTAATAACTTCCCTGTAATTTTGTTATTTTCAAAGCATGATAATAATCATATATTAATTTAATGGATTGTGTTTTATTTGTCACTATTTATTTTGATATGAAATATTTTACACGCAAACAATCCAAAAATACAAATACATGATTTTACACAAAAACGTGCATAGCTTTCATATTCCTGTAATGGGATTAGCTTTTACCATTGATAGTCCAGTACGAGTTGCGCAATATGGAATTGATTCTGTAATTTCCATAATGGATGACGATTTGATTGAAAAAATGACCGCTTTTTACGCTAATAAGTTTAAACATCCCTATGAAGAAATTTCACAAAAGGTAGAAGATTTTAGAGCAAAACGAATTACAAACTATCTGAATTTATTAGATAAAGTAGTGACTCAAAAATTTGAAGCGTTTAAGTCTGAATTAATTGAGAAACGAATTCAATTAGAAGAATTTATAGCTATTTTACCTTCAAGTTCGTTACTAAAATTTCAATTAGAGCATGTCTTGACTTCTGGTAAAAACAACATGATGGAATTAAAAACAATTCTAGATCATTATTTTATTCCAGGAAGCATTGATGTGAATATTATGACTAAAATTGACAAAGATAATTTTATCGATGACGAGCAACTTCCGGTTATCTACAACGATGCTCATGCTGCTTTAAGAGGTTTTGTAAATAGTACTACAAATTCATCAGTGATTTTTTCAGCAGGAATGAATCCAAGATTATATAGCTACATGGAATCTTTTGATGCCTTTTATCCGAATGCAAACGGACAATTTCAGAAGAAAATTATTCTTAAAGTGAGCGATTTTCGTTCGGCGATGATACAAGGAAATTTTTTAGCAAAAAAAGGACTTTGGGTTTCGGAATATCGAATAGAGTCTGGCTTAAATTGCGGCGGACATGCATTTGCAACAGATGGATTTTTATTAGGACCAATTTTAGAAGAATTTAAAAATAAGAGAGAAGACTTAATTCAGTCCGCTTTTGCATTATTTACTCAGGCTTTGACTTCAAAAAATAAAGCAGTACCTACTATTCCTCCAGTTTTAAAGATTACAGTGCAAGGTGGAGTAGGAACGGCGGAAGAACATCAGTTTTTATTAGATTATTATCAGGTAGATGCTGTGGGTTGGGGTTCCCCATTCCTTTTAGTCCCAGAGGCTACATCGGTAGACATGGAAACAAGAAATTTATTGGCCAATGCTAAAGAAGAAGATTTGTATTTGAGTAATATATCACCATTAGGAGTTCCATTCAATACAATCAAAGGAACAACCAATGATTTTTTTAAATCACAACGAATAGCCTCTGGTAAATCAGGTAGCTCTTGTCCAAAACGCTATTTAGCCTTAAGTAAAGAGTATAAAAATGAAGGAAGTTGTACCGCATCAAAAAAACATCAAGACAAAAAAATTGAAGCGTTAGAAGCAATACGCAATACAATTTCTCATGAGGTTTATGCAAAAGAATTTTCGACCATAACAGAAAAATCATGCTTGTGTGTTGGACTAGCCAATGCAAGTCATTTAGAATTAGGAATTCCAATTAAAGGTCAAGCGCAAGGGGTTGTGGTTTGTCCGGGGCCAAATATGGCTTACTTTTCAAAAGAGGTATCTTTAAAAGATATGATTCAACATATTTATGGAAAAAAAGAAATAGAAGATCATATTAATCGGCCAAATATGTTCATCAAAGAACTAGATTTGTACGTGTCTTATTTGACCAATCAAATTAATGAGGCTCTTGAAATAACTCCACAACAAGTAAAAAAATGGGAAACGTTTAAAACAAATCTTTTAAATGGAATTTCTTATTATAAATTGGTTTTTGAAAAAAATAAATGTTTTGAGACATCGAAAGAAAAATTTAAAAATGCTATTTTAAAGATAGAAATCCACTTGAGCGAGTTAGAATTCAAAACAACATGTGTATAATTCTATTTTAAGTTTAAAAAAGAGAGTAAATGGTGTAATCAACAAAAGATGGATTAAATTATAATTGCCTGAAAATGCAATTACTCAGTGTTTAAAAACACCTTTATTTGATGAATTTTAAATTATTTGTGTGCATGAATACATTAGCTAATTTTCTAATTGTTTGATTATAAGTATTTCTTATGGTTAAACCCGAGTATTAATCGATAAAATCTATACTTAAATAAATAATAACATTTTCAAGCCATAATATTTTAGTGCTATTAGTTCGAAATTTGGGAATTAAAACAAATAATTAACCTTATGAAAAAACTAATACTAACAACAGGTCTTTTATGGTCTATCTTTTCGGTAGCGCAAGAAACCGCGACTTGTCCAGTTACTGGTAAAACAGTAAGTGTGAACAAAGAAAATGCTCATGGCGGTCCTAATACAGCTGATTATCAAGCTATGAAAGGTGTAAATCCACATGCTGCGGCAGCTCCAGCTTCAAAAGGGAGTAGTAATGTGGATAAAAACAAGCAATGGTGGCCTAATCAATTGAATTTAAGTGTGCTGCGTCAAAATTCTGAATTATCAGATCCAATGGGCGCAAATTTTGATTATGCTAAAGAATTTCAATCTTTAGACTATGAGGCACTTAAGAAAGATTTAAATGCATTAATGACACAATCACAAGATTGGTGGCCAGCCGACTTTGGAAATTACGGGCCATTTATGATTCGAATGGCTTGGCACAGTGCAGGAACATATCGTTCTGGAGATGGTAGAGGGGGTTCTCGCGCAGGACAACAGCGTTTTGCTCCTTTAAACAGTTGGCCAGACAATGGGAACTTAGACAAGGCACGTCGTTTATTATGGCCTATAAAACAAAAATATGGCAACAAAATATCTTGGGCAGATTTAATGATTTTAGCAGGTAATGTTGCTCTTGAGAATATGGGTTTCAAAACATTTGGTTTTGCTGGAGGAAGAGTAGATGTTTGGGAGCCAGAATCTCACGTGTATTGGGGGCCAGAAAACAAATGGTTAGATCATGCAAGAAGTACTGAAGGAAAATTGGAAAATCCTTTAGCAGCTACTCAAATGGGATTAATTTATGTTAATCCTGAAGGGCCAGCGGGTAATCCTGACCCAATTTTAGCAGCAAAAGATATTCGTGAAACGTTTGGTAGAATGGGAATGAATGATGAAGAAACTACAGCTTTGAATGCTGGAGGTCACACATTTGGTAAAACACATGGTGCTGGACCTGCACATCACGTAGGTGCAGACCCTGAAGCTGCAGGAATAGAAGAACAAGGTTTGGGATGGAAAAGTACTTATAAATCAGGTAAAGGTACTGATGCCATTACTTCTGGGTTAGAGGTCACTTGGACAGGTAAGCCTACACAATGGAATTATGGTTTTTTCAAAATATTATATGAAAATGAATGGGAATTAACTAAAAGCCCGGCGGGTGCACATCAATGGGTGGCAAAAAATGGGAAAGCTATAATTCCTGATGCATTTGATGCAAATAAAAAACATTTACCAACAATGCTTACAACAGATTTATCCTTCAGATTTGATCCAGAATATGCAAAAATTTCAAAACGTTTTTATGAGAATCCAAAAGAATTTGAAGAAGCTTTTGCTAAAGCTTGGTTTAAATTAACGCACCGAGATATGGGGCCAAAATCTACTTATTTAGGACCTGAGGCACCAAAAGAAGATTTATTATGGCAAGATCCAATTCCAGCAGTAAATCATAAATTAGTTACGGATAAAGATATTAAAGCATTAAAAGAACAAATTATATCTTCAGGATTATCTATTCAAGATAGAGTAACTGTTGCTTGGGCTTCAGCATCAACATTTAGAGGTTCAGATAGAAGAGGTGGAGCAAATGGGGCAAGAATTCGTTTAGAACCTCAAAGAAGTTGGGAAGTGAATAATCCAACACAATTAAACCGTGTATTGCCAATTTTAGAAAAAATTCAAGCTGATTTTAATGCTAAATCTAAAGATAAAAAAGTGTCTTTAGCTGATTTAATTGTATTAGCGGGTAATACAGGGGTGGAGCAAGCAGCAAAAAATGCTGGATATTCTATTCAAGTTCCATTTACACCAGGTCGTATGGATGCTTCTCAAGAGCAAACTGATGTAAATTCATTTGCGGTTTTAGAACCACAAGCCGATGGATTCCGTAACTATTTAAAAACAAAGTTTACTATTTCAACCGAAGAATTGTTGGTAGATAAAGCTCAATTATTAACATTAACTGCACCAGAAATGACGGTTTTAGTAGGTGGAATGAGAGCTTTAAATGCAAATTATGACAATTCTAAACACGGAATTTTTTCTACAGATAAAGACAAATTAAACAATGATTTCTTTGTGAATTTATTAGCAATGGGAACAACTTGGAAAGCCACTTCTGATGATCAAGAATTATTTGAAGGTAGAAATATGAATACGAATGAGTTGAAATGGACTGCCACCCGTGCGGATTTAATCTTTGGTTCAAACTCAGAATTAAGAGCAATTGCTGAAGTGTATGCACAATCGGATAACAAACAAAAATTTGTAAATGATTTTGTAGCAGCCTGGACTAAAGTAATGAACTTAGACCGTTTTGAACTAAAATAATAGCTTTATAAATAAAATGAAAAAGCCTGTAAATGTATTATTTACAGGCTTTTGTTTTCTGTGGAGCAGAGTGGAGGCATATCGAACTTTTTTGAACAAGATTTAAGACAATTATATTTGATATTATTAAATTTTTAATAAATACTTTAATTGAAAAAAGAATTAATTTGCACTGGTCTCAATTCGTTTTCTTGTAGCTCCAGACAGCTAAACCATTAATTAATATTGCAAAAATTAAAATTACTGCTAAATTAGGTAGTACTTCTTTAAGACCAGCACCTTTTAATAAAACCATTCGTATAAACTCAACGAAGTAACGAATAGGATTTAACAATGTTACGCTTTGCGCCCATTTTGGCATACTTTCGATAGGTGTAAATAAACCACTCATTAATATGAAAATTACCATAAAGAACCAAGCAATAAACATAGCTTGTTGTTGGGTTTCGGTATGATTAGATATGTATAGTCCGAATCCTAAAATTAATAGCAAATACACTGATGTAAATCCATAAACAAGGAAAATATTACCTAGCATAGGAACATTAAAAACAACTTTGGATATTACTAAACCCACGGTCAAAATCACTAATCCAAGCACCCAAAACGGAAATAATTTTCCAATAATAAACTGATACTTTTTTATGGGCGTTACATTTATTTGTTCTAATGTACCTAACTCTTTTTCTCTAACTATATTCATTGATGACAGAAATAAAGTAAGCATGGTAACCAATAAAACCAAGATGCCAGGAACCATAAAGGTTTTGTAGTTTAAGGTTTTGTTGTACCAAAAAGACGGTATAACCATAATATTTTGAGGTATTTCTTTGTTTCCTGAAAAATAGTTGGACTGCATTTGAATGTTTTGATTGTATGTATTTATAATTTGTGTTACATATACATTTTCAACACCCGCTGTTGCTGCGTCTATAGCATTAATACTAACTAAAATGCTTGTTTTTTGGTCTTTTTGAAGGTTACGATTGAAGTGAATTGGAATATTTACAATAATGTCGGTTTTTCCTTTTTGCATTTCTTGGATAGCTTCTTTTTCAGAAAAATAGGGTTCTGTAACTTTAAAATAGGTTGAGGATTTAAACGAATTTATTAAATCTCTTGATTCCCGACTTTGGTCATTGTCAACAAAGGTTATCGCAATATTTTTAACATCGAATGTAGCTGCATTTGACAAAATCAATAATTGCAAAATGGGTAATATAAATATAAGTTGAAGCATGCTTTTATTTCTAAAAATTTGCTTGAATTCTTTTTGTATGATGAATAATATTGTTTTCATAATTTATTTTTATATCCCAATGACTGTTTTTAAACCTTTACAGTGATACTATTATTATTCTAGTCTAATTTTATATTTTTTGATGCTCAATGTTATAAAAAACACAGTCATCCCTATTAATATAAGGGTTTCTTTCCATATATATTGAATTCCGACACCTTTGAGCATAATGGCTTTTACAATAATAATGAACCATTTTGCAGGTATGATGTTACTGATTACTTGCATGGGTAAAGGCATACTATTTATTGGAAATATAAATCCTGATAGAATAATTACTGGTAGCATCAAACCCATTAATGATAACATCATTGCGGTTTGTTGAGAATTAGAAACGGTAGAAATTAATATCCCCAATGAAAGAGCAGAAATGATAAATAATATACTTTCAAAAGCTAACAAAAAGATACTTCCATTTATAGGCATTTTGAATACAAAATAGCCTAATGTTAATATTACGATTGCATTGATTATGGAAAGAAAAATATAAGGAAATACTTTTCCAATAATTACTTGAAATGGTTTTAATGGAGAAACTAAAAGAATCTCCATAGTGCCTAATTCTTTTTCTCGTGTGATAGAAATAGAGGTCATCATAGCTGAAACAAGCATTAGAATAACGGTCATTACACCCGGGACAAAATTAAAAACACTTTTGAGTTCAGGATTATAAAACATTCTCGATTGTACTTCAACCTTTACCTGATTACTATTGGATTGTTTTTTTTGCGATTGATAATTTTGTATAATTGCTGAGGTATAATTTGCTATTGTGTTGGCAACATTAGGTTCGGTTGCATCGGTAATTGCTTGAACTACTGCTACTTTTTTGGTTTCTAGATTTTTACTAAAATTTGGTTCGAAAATAAGAACTGCCTTGATTTTTCCTTTTTTAAATTCTGATTCTATGTCGCTTTCTTTTTCAATTTGGTTTTCAACATTAAAATAAGGTGATGCTTTTATTTTATAGATAATTTTTTGTGTTTCTATATCATTTGATTGGTCTAAAATGGCAATGTCAACATTGTTAATTTCATTTGTTATGGCAAAACCAAACAATAAAATTTGGGCAATCGGCATACCAAACAGAATAAACAAAGAACGTTTATCTCTGAAAATATGGTAGAATTCTTTTTTTACAAATCCGATAAATCTTTTCATTTGTTTTTTGTTTCTAGTTTAAGTCTCAAGTGTTGTAGTGATTTATTATTCTATATTCCTTGCTAATTTTAAAAAAACATCATTCATAGAATCTACTTTGAATTGTTGTTTTAAATTTTTTGGAGTGTCTAAAGCTTCAATAGAGCCATCAACCATAATAGAAACACGGTCACAATATTCTGCTTCATCCATGTAATGTGTGGTTACAAAAATGGTAGTACCTTTATAAGCTTGTCTATAAATCATTTCCCAAAATTGTCTTCGGGTTATTGGGTCAACGCCTCCTGTTGGCTCATCGAGAAAAACAATTTTTGGCTCGTGCAGTAATGCAACTGAAAACGACAATTTTTGTTTCCAACCCAATGGTAACGAACCTACTAAATTATTTGCTACTTCTTGAAGTTCTAATTCTTCTATTAATTGTGCGATTTTTTGTTTGATTTGTATTCTTGATAGTCCATAAATTCCACCAAAAAAAGTAATGTTTTCTTTAATAGTTAAATCATCATACATTGAGAATTTTTGGCTCATATAGCCAATACTTTTTTTTACCATATCGGCTTGTGTGTGAACATCAAAACCTGCGACATTAGCTTCTCCTGAAGTAGGATTTGAAATGCCAATCAGCATTTTCATTGCTGTTGTTTTTCCTGCTCCATTAGCTCCTAAAAAACCAAAAATTTCTCCTTTATAAACATCAAATGTAATGCCTTTTACAGCAGTAAAATGACCAAACTCTTTCGTTAAATTTTTTACAGATATTATTTTTTCTCGTTCCATTTTTTTTGTTTATAAGTCCATGAAAACGTCTTCAATGGTTATTGTAGCTGGTTTAATAATTATATCCGTATGATTTTTATTTTTCAAAAAGGTTTGTAGATCGTTTGGATTGAAAGTTGCATTTTTATCTATGTAATGTACAAACTCACCAAAAGCATAAACACTGTATTGATTAGGATAATTTTTTAAATCGTGAATCAATCCGTGTGTGTTTTTTGCTTGTACATCATAAATTACTTTTTCGTAGTTGTTAATGATATTTCCAGGTGTATCTATTTTTAAAATTTTGCCTTTTTGAATTAATGCAATTCTATCGCAAAGAGAAGCTTCATCCATATAGGGTGTCGAAACTAATATTGTGATGCCTTTTTGTTGTAATCTTTTTAGCATTATCCAAAATTCTTTTCGAGAAACGGGATCAACTCCTGTAGTTGGTTCGTCAAGAAATAATACTTTTGGAGCATGAATTAACGCACAACATAATGCTAATTTTTGTTTCATTCCGCCCGAAAGAGCACCTGCTCTTCTGTTTTTGAATGGTTCAATTTGAATGTATATGTCTTTAATTAAATCATAATTTTCCTCAATTGTGGTTCCGAAAATAGTGGCAAAAAAATGTAAGTTTTCTTCAACAGTTAAATCTTGATATAGCGAGAATTTTCCTGGCATATAGCCAACAGAGTTTCTGATTTCTTTGAGTTGTTTGACTACATCATATCCAGCGACTTCTGCACTTCCTTCATTAGCAACTAAAAGCGTAGTTAGTATTCTGAAAATAGTTGTTTTTCCTGCACCATCAGGTCCAATTAAACCAAATAATTCTCCCTCATTTACATTAAAAGTAATGTTTTCGACTGCTTTTAACTTTTTGTAAGATTTTGATATGTTGTTTACTGCAATACTCATTATTTCATCAATAAGAAATTACTTTCATCGATTGCTTTTACAGCGTGTTTTACATTTTCTTCAATCATTACATAAGTGCCTGAATTGAGATTAACGACTGTTCCTTTTTCATTTGTAAAAACAGCATTTCCTGAAATGCAAACTAACAATGCCGGTATTTTTGAAATGTGTTCTTTAAGTGTTTCTCCTTTTGCTATTTGCAATGAAATTACTTTAGCGTCTTTTGGTTCAAATAATAATTGTGTTTGAACGGATTTATTTTCGGTATGTAAGTTTTTTAAAATCATTGAAAATATTGATTAAATGTTTTAAACGAATTTTGAATTTCTGTAAACTGATTTGCTGATTTTTCTTTAGAAAACGAATCGACTAATTCAATATATGGAACTAACCATTTATGAAGTTCGTCATGAGCTTGTCCTTTCATGGTACAATTTGATGTTAGTATATCAATATTTGTCTTTAATTTTTCAGCTAGTAATGAGTAATTAGTGCTTTTTTCTTGGTCAAAATGGACTACATCTTTTTCCATATTACGAATGTGTAGCATCATATTATCATCTACCTTCCATTTTTCACCATTGTTTAATTGAATTGTTTCGCTTTCAGAATGTTGGTGTTCTTCAGTTTTAATTTCAGTAATTTTTTCTTCTTTCAATTTTATAATCGCAAAAATGAATTGTGCATAAATAAAAAATGAATTGTGCACTTTCAGAGCAAATATATAACATTTAATCAATGTTTAAACACTATTTAAAAAGCCCTTAATAGGGCTTTTATTATTTGCTATCAGATGCATATTGCTCCAACATCAATAAGTCTGGCTTAAATATATCCTTGACGTCAGTGCTTGGCTCAAAGGTGCTAAACTCCTTACGCTGTGGCTTCTTTATAATAACTCCGTTACTTATATCAATCAGCGCCTGTCGAATCAACTTTAATCCTAAGTCCTGAAGCTCATGCTCCCACAACAACTTTGCTGCCTTCTTTGTGTCCATTGCGTACATTTTCGGATCTATGAAGCAAATCTCCTGATATGCAATATCACCTCGATCAATTCCAGCATTTAACCAAAACACTGTTCCGCCTGTAATTGCATCCCGCATTTTGATAGCCCATTCAATAGACGAACGCCCACGATGACGTGGTAACAAACTCGGGTGATAACCTATCCAACCAATATTAGGCTTATATCTTGTGCGTACGCCGATATAATCAAATGAGTGCGCCGTAATACCAATATCTACATTATTGGGCATTGTATCGGCGTTTAATGCGCCCGCAGGCACAACTGGAATATTAAACTTTCTTGCGGTTTTACCGATGTACTTATCATCGAGCGGAGCGCAAACTCCTACAATTTCGATAAAGTCAAGGCTTTGGCACAAGCTAAACACTTGCTCTCCAAAATACTTTTGACCACTTATAAAAACTCTTAATTTTTTCATTTTCCTATATATTTAAAACTTTGAATAGCTCTAAAATGTCCGCCATATCCACAGCCTGTAATAGTTCCCTTTTTCCCAGTCTTAACGATACTAGCGTTGCTTCTTGTTTTATTAGAGCCATATAGCATTGCGCCTGTTTGTATCCAAACTTTTGCACTTCTTAAATAAGATGCTAATTGCGGGTGGCTAGTGTGAAAGAACGTCGGGAACTTATGCCCGCATCTGCCGTTACCTTCTAAATGGTATTGCATAACCTCATTTAAAAATGCGGTTCCAACTCCAGCACCTTGCCACTCGGGCATAACAACTAAACGAGTTGCCCTGTAAGCCTTAGCCGTAAACAAAGGACAAACAGCAACGTGTGCCACAAGTTCCCCGTTTACAACTCCAACAAAGTATTCGGCTGCAGGCGGATGTGGTAGGTCTAAATAGTAATGCTCTTTAAAATACTTCCAGTAAGTTCCGTTGACCTTCCAAATGTCGATTTTAATCTCTGGTCGGTTGCCGAGTTCAATTTTTTTTTTAATACTTTGGTATTTACATCATATACCCAGTCTGGTTGTAACCATTCGATAATATCATAGTGGCAAGATAATAGCACTACTTTTTTTCCTTTATTTCGCCTCCAGTTCTTTGCAAAGGCTAGCGCACCAATTTTGGCAATTTGTCTGTCCACTACACTGGTAAACTCATCAACAACAACCTCGTCGGGTGCTTCAGTAACTAACCGAGCTAAACCCGCTCTAAATTGTTGACCATTTGATAATGCGTGAAAAGGTCGCAACCAACTTGGAACATCTCCAAGACCTACAGCCGCCAAGGCTCCTGTAGCTGTGTTGAAATCTCCATCAGGCAAAATACAGTCTACAATTGGTTTGTCATGTTCCCAACCCGCATAAAGATTGCAAATTTTATCCTCTCCAAAGAATTGCTTACCAATGGAAGTCTTACCAGAACCACTCGCCCCAACAATTAAACCAATGCCCCAATCCATGTCGTCAATTTCAATATTAAAATCTTGTGTAAATTGTGAGCCGTCCTCTGCATTAAATAAAGATTTTACCCTTTGAGCTCTATAGCTTTCAAAGTCTTTAGTTTTGTTCTCAATTTTTACTATCATGTTGTTACTACTTTAAGTTTTAAACCTTTAGCCTTTAGCTCCTCGAACATCTTAATTTGCTCCTCTTCCGTTTCACAAATAACAATAACACCGTACTGCTGTTTGTAGTTAAATTGTTTTGCCATATTTATAATTTTAGATTACTTTTGTTGCTCTCAGGGATTTATATAACGCACAAAAGCCAACCAGAAGACTTTTGTCCTCCGATCGGCTTTGGTGTCGTAATTTTAAATAAATCCCTGAGAAAGATTTTTAAATGTCGGAGGACTTTTTTTTACTTCATTCCTCCCTGAAGTTTAAACGTTTTCGTTTATTGATTTTTCACAATGGTCTTTTTCTATTTTGTCCAGTACAAAACAGATTCCTATTCCAAACCAGCTAAGCGTTTTATCTCTTTGGTTTTTACCTAATGCGCTACTAATAGTTTCATTGACGTTGCCAAACTTATAACCATTTTTTAACCGCATTGATGCGTTTAAGAACGTTCTAAAATTGCGGTTGCCAAACTTATCAATATCAATTGCCGTTTCAGTAAAATAACCATTACTTAAACCGTGTTTAAACGATACAATTACCCAGTTAATTGGGGTAATTAAAATCCATAGGATTGTTGCGATGATGTAGAGTAAAATTCCCATAACTTATAAATTGCCATTAATAAAAATTTCGTCAACTTGCTGTTGAGTTAAACCTTCCATTGTTGCTACAAAGTTTAATTCTCCATTTGTTCGTTCAAAACTTGTGGCTGTTTTATACTTAATTTTAGCTTTTTCTTTATCAGTGATTGAAAACATAAATTCTGGTATGGAATCAATATCTTCAAATATATCCTCGTCAGTAATCCCCATATCAAACAATTGAAGCTTTAAGCGCATTGCTGATATTGTTTGTGGAACTATTGGATTGTTTGCTTCTGCTATTTCTTCGGGTGTTGCACCTTCTACAAAAGCAGTTCCATTCCAAATTGGACTTAAAAAACTTCCATTGTACAAAATTGGGCAAACTTCATACCCTTTCGAAGTATAAAAATCTATTAAGTCCTCTCTATCCGATGTAAAAATCGGCTTACTATTTTCTAAAAATTGTATCATATCTCTTCAAATTCTAAGTAAAAATCACTAATTAAAGCACCAGCCGTCAAAGCCTGCAAACCTCTCATTATTGGCGTAATTACGTCCCCGGCTTGTAAAGTCAAATTGTTATTTGTAAAACAACTTGAAGGATAAACATAGTTAGTAGGCATGTTAAATCCTGTGCTATCAAACTCACCCTGTAAAACTGGATTGTTCAAAGTTGTTGTCCCATTAGGTGTGTGTGTATGAAATCTTAATCTAAAATTAGCGGGACTAACTGCTGAAAAAGGAGATACTCCGTTTCTAATATGAAAATATTTTATCTTGCAATTATAAGGTATAACACGTGCTGGAGATTGAGGGCTTGGTAATCCACCAGTACCAACTGGAGTCTGAAATATAGTTCCATTTGTTCCGCCTAATAATCCGAAAGTACTTGCACTTGTTGCATTTAAACCTGACCAGTTACCATTACCTGAATTCCCATCAAAATATAAAACCCCCGTCCAAGCAACCATCCATGTTCTTTTACCAACACCAATCTGAACATAAGCAGAACCACTCCAGCGATAAGTCTTATTCGTATCTAAAGCCAAATAAATTTTACCCGTTTCGCCTGTAACTGGAAATGAAGCTAAATCAGTAAACTCTAAAACATCGTCTACATAAGAAGGTAATTGTTCTGCAGGAACTTTACCCCCCACTAAATCCGCTTTACTTGCTTCTAGCTCGTCGCTTTTTTGCACTATTTGGTTAAACTCCTCGGCAAACAAATAATTTTCTGTTGGTTTACCAGAAACCGCTGCTAACTTATCTGGGCTATCTACTTTTGTTTCTATTCCTAGTGGCATAATTATACAAGTGGTTTTGAAAGTTCTCTTAATTGTGAAAAGTACGCATCCATAAAGGCATCAATATTTTCAACAGGCAATGTATACAATGCGCCCGCAGTCGTCATACACTTCACTCCAACAGTGCCTCTAGCTCTGTCAAATGCTTGATAGAAAATACGCGAACGTTCATCCATTGGAAATGTTTGAGTGTCGTAGGTAAAACTCCCTTCATTTACCTGATTAATAATTAATTTATTGTTGCGCAAAAATTCGGACTGAATCCACTGCGATTCAAATGCAGTCATTTCTGCGGGAGTTCTAGACACCAAAGCGCCCTCAACAATTTTTAAAGGGCATACGCCAAATTCTGTAGAAGGAACGTCCTCCTCGTCTAAAACTAATGGATGCTCAAAATATTCGCTTTCTGGATTCTCATACGCACCATCTGGAATAGACGACCATACAATGAATGGCTTTTCTGGGAGGCTTATTGCTATATATTTCATAATCTATGGATTTGGAATAATAAAATAACTAAAGGTTAATTGTTGATTGTGATTTTCGTACTCATCAAAAGAAATTTTGAAAGAGGTTGCGGTTTGCTGACCAATAACATAGGTAACATCGTTATCTAGTCCTAAATTAGAGTTACTACCGTTTAATACACCTAGAACAGAGTATTGAGTGGTTCCAACATCAGGAAAAGAAATAGGAATTTCAGTACCAGAACCAATATTGCCAATTATAACTCTACCTCTCCACAAATATGTCATTAAATCGCCCGTTGGTTTTCCAACCAAAAAGGCATCAGATAATGGATTGGTTTCATTCCAGTTGGTTTGAACGTTAACCTCTGCGCCAGAAGCTATGCTATTCAGTTTTGCCAATAGTACAGCCGTGAAATTATTGTCGGTGTGAACATAATTAGCGTCTTGAACAAAATAAAATCTTGTAAAGTTTTGTAGCTCGGTTCCCGCCGCATTAACAACCGCTATCGTTTCAATAAAAACGGGCGGGTTTGTTCCATTTTCAAATGGAGCGGTTACTGTATTAGTTTGCTTTTGTATTTTAGTTGTTGCAGTTCCTACAGCTCCAGCAAAAGGGCAAAGCTCTCCATCAATATACATGATACCAGGAGTAATATTTGCACCCGATATAGTACACCCAGAAATAATAAAATTTCCTGTATCGGCACAGCCTAAATGCTTAACAAATGCCTCTAAAACTAATAAAGTTCCTGACTGCATTCTCTTTAGTACGGGTTGCTCTAATGGGAAACCACCCGTGTAATCAAAATTTATTGTTTTCATACGTTAATACGTTTCTATTAAATATCTTTTTCCCGCCAATTTGTAAAAATCAATTAATGCTCTCAATCTTGCCTCATTAAATGATATTGAAACTGGTATTTTCACAATAAAATGATATTGATCTAAAGCAATTTCTCTATCCAAGTAAACCAAGCCTAAATAAACAGGGTTTGTTTCTTCAGGTTGATAAATATAATTTTTGACCGCTTGTGGCGCATCTTCAATATAAATCTGCCTTGTGGCAATATGGCTATTTGGGTTATACGTTGAAATTGCAAAATATTCATTCAATACCTTTTCCAAATAAATAACGGTGCTATCATGTTGCATTTGGTAAAGTGTCGTATCAGCTAATGTTTGCAATGGTTTAGCAAAAACGCCTAAGAAAGCCTCAAACCTTTCGCCCCTAAAAAATGTGGGTGATAGGTCTAAAAATTGCTGTTTAAAATTGGTGCTAATCCAAAACATAAGGCAAATAGTTAATTGTTAAATCTGCTGGTTCAATTTTAAAGTAACCCGCTTCTGGAACTTTCCACTCACCAATGGTCTCAAATGGGAAAGTAGCATACTGCCATTCTAAACCTTGAATAAGAGGAAGTTTAACTCCTGAGGCTTTTTGAATTTCATTCTTTAAAAACTCTTTTACTAATGCCCCATTAAATTCAAGATTTGACAAATAGTTATCAATTGCTTCCTTAACTGGATAAACAACATCGTCAGTATTTAGAAGTTGTCCTGTAGATAAATCAATTATTGAAACATCAACATAAACATCCAATGTTAGTTTCAATTTATCTGCCTCTTGGTTGATAATTCTAATGCGATTTCCCGCATCTTTAATCAACTGCAGATAATTTGTAAATCGAACTAACTGCGGTGCGCTTAATGGCTCAATATTTCCTGCGTTATCTGTGGCAACTTTAACCACTAGCTCTCCATTTGACGACTCCAAAACGGCAACTCTATCAATTATTTTTCTTTCCTCTGCATCCAGAACCGAAGTTAAGTCATATTGAAATTGTCCGTCTAACCAAACCAACTCCAAACCATCGTGAAAGTTTTTACATTTTTCTAAGTACCAGGACAAATTGTGCGGTCGAGAGTTAAGGGCATTTGTAGCCACAATTTGCTCATGCTCATAAATGGCTAAAGAAATATTATCAAACCAAACATTTTCAACAGAAACCAAAGAGAACTGCTCCTCAAATGTTTGACCACTTACTAAACCATACAAAGCAATAATTAAGGGGTTAGACATAAATGTATCTGTCAACTCTTTTTTAATCGTTTTTCTATCTCTTGCCATAATTTAAAAACTAAAAGGAAACTCTCCTGGTATCAAATAATTTTCAGTTGCCTCCACAATTATATTTTCTTTTAATGTTGCGGGTCTATTTACCTCAGTAAAAAAATCAACGACTTCAAAGTCGGTAACTTCGCTTACTTTTAAAACCTCTCCAACTTGTAACCTTTCGGTTGTTGATGTCTTTTTATTTAATAATAACATAGCGAAGGCGTTTTCAATATCGCCCGTACATTCGACCACTTTGTTATAAAATGATTGTCCGCTGTATGTTACTTCCTTACTCATAATTAGCCTCTATCTGTAAAGGTTTATTCTCTGATAATTCAACTCTTTTAACTACTAATCCATCCTTTGCAAAATGTTCACGAATGCGGTGTCGGAATCTTAAATAATCGTTATCCAATATCAGCTCGTCAATGGCTACCCCAATTTTAGGATTAAAAGGAAACTCTCCTGGATTAGCAATTAAGATAACCGCCTGATTTTGGGCAAGCGTTCTACCAACAGCCAAACCACTTATTATTTTATCGTCAACACCTTTAACAATTACAACTTTTAAATCGATGTTCTCAACTGCATTTGTGCTATCCTTTAATTGAATCCCTATATCTTTCATCGTTTAAACGTTATTTAAAATCAAATTAAACTTAGATTTAATGACATTTAGTTGTGCTATAACTGTTGGCTGTAAAGCTCCAGTTGTCATATCTGAATTAATCGTTTGCATTCCAGAAATTGCGTCAATAAAATCATTAATCAATTGCCCAAAGTTTGCACCCGATTTCTTCAAAGTAACTTTACCCGTTGTTCCGTCAATTACAAATTCAAAATCTGCCTTAGAATAATGTATTGATTCTACTGCGTCAACTTTCACAATAAACAAGCCGTCAAGCTTTCCAGTTTGGCTCATTGCAATTACTTCGCTACCTACTTTTGGTTTAATAACCATCATATCGGCGTCATCGCTTATCGTGGCACAAAGGCGAACATCCGTCAGAACCAACTCGCTAGCTAACTTAATAGAGCAAGTGCTTCCATTAACTGAAACCACGGTTGCAGTAATAGCCAAATTGGGATTGATTCCCAAAGCTTCACGCAATGCCTTTTTTATTTCTGCCGATGTATCCATTATACGCTTACTTTAATTCCAAGTTTAACCGTTCGTTTTCCTCCGCTTTCACTAACTGAAGTATTAACCCCAACTACATAATATTTGCCGTCCTTTTCAGGATAATCCTCGTCTTTTATTTTTGCTGTGTATGTAGGTTGCACAAATGGAATTAACCACGTATCGATTGCTCCCTCGTACATATCAGCACTTCTACGGATAAGCTCCGCATCGGCTATCTTTTTTAAATCGACTTTAGAAACAGAGCCAACCTTTAAAGTTACTTTGTCGCCTCCAGTTGTTCCAGCCGTATAGCTTTCAATCTTGCCCGCTACGTTTGTACTTTCAACGGTTACTTCAACCTTTCTATCAAGTGCCTTTTTGAATTCCAAAGAGCTTTTCTCTACATTTCTTTGCATCGAATAAATTACCTCTCCGCCTTTTTCTAAATAGGGAGCGTGTATGTGCAATTCCTTTTTTTCAGTATTGAAATAAATATTAGCTTTTGTTTCCTCAGCTAATTTTTTCAAAACATCAAAAGCGGTTGCCTGATGGATGACAAACTTTTCGTATGAAATATCATAATCGCAAACCAACTTAAAAGAAGGATCTATTTGTTTGACTAAATAGTCTGCAATTTTGGAAACATTTGTATTCTTCAGCTCCACATCTTTAACCGCCTTTCTAAAAATGAAGAGCGCATCTTCGCACATAATTTTTAAAGAGCTGTCGTTTGAAGCAACATCAAGAACATAGCCTACAAATTCAGCTTGTAGCGTTTTATCGTAGCCCGCTTTTATTACAACCTCCGAACCTCGTGCGACTTCATTTCCAATATTTAACACTTGATTCATAACCGCCTCTGGAAGTGTAATAACTGCCGTATCGGCTAAATTGTCAACGCTGCATTCAATATCAATAGAAGACACAGTTTGGAGCGAGTAAATCGTTCCATTAGTTTTAAATTTTATGTCCCAAATGATGTTGTACATTGTTTTCTAATTTGTGGGTTGCGTGGAATCGAACCACATCTTTTGAATTACTTCAAACGCATTATCCCAGTAATGCTATCACCCGTTTAAAAAAGCCATCCATTTAACACGAATGGCTTTGATTTATTTTTATCTAATAATACCGTTTTATTAAGAACGTGGGCGAGTTGTCAAATGGATTATCACGTATTCGATGTTCCGGCACAACCTTATTCAATTTGTTCTTATAATTGTAATTATCAATGAGCTTTTCTTTATATGGAATGTCTTTATTTCGCTCCTGATAATTCCTCCAACCTACGTCTGAAATGACGGCTACAATGTTTGGGTTAAAGACTTTTTTCGTGACAAAATTTGTACTTTCCGTACTTGCATAATTCTCAGTAATTAAAACCGAGCTTTCAAATGATACAACACTTACAAACTCAGGAGCAACCACTTTAAAAGCCGTTACAACATGTTTGTCTTTTGAATTTTGCTTCAGGTCGGTAGTTGTAGAACCGAATCCCGTGCTGAATGTCACCAACATTAACAGCATCAAAAGCGAACGAACGAATCGCATAATTTAAAATTCTTCTTTTATCAATAAATTGTAGGCAAAGTCACTTGTTAGTTTAAGGTCATAAGCCTGTACGTTTTCTCCTTTTGTAAATGGGAAGCTATAATCTTCCACAACTACTTTTGTTATTCCTAAAATCTCCAAAGGGTGGCAGTAAATAAAGAACTCTTTTGAATGCTTCAGGAACTCAAATAACCGTTCCATTTGTTCTCTTGGAAATGTATCCTCAGGTAAACCTTTTAACATACTTCCCATTAACACTCCTGTAACTTGTATGTCAAAGTCCTTTCTGCTCCAACGCTCTTTTATAGTTCCAATTAGCTTTTCTCCTTGTTTGGCTACGTTGCGTTTAATGATATTATTCCCTGATGAAATGTTAATCATTGGCTCAAACGGAAATAACCATTTTTGCCCGCCTTCAGTAAAGCTAAACGACATAGGAAAGAACTGCGAACCTTCAGGAGTACTATCATTAGTTTGCCAATTATTTTCAAAACTAAAATCCGACGCCTTTTCAATTTGGGTTTCATTTTTTAGGGGCAAAAAAGGTATTGGAGGCAATACACGCTTTGACAACTCATTTTGTAATAAGTTCGAGCGTTGAATAAGTGCAACCGCTTGGCTACCCATTAAACTTGCAAATAATATGTCTCTACTATCTAATACGTTTCCCATTTTATCCTGTGGCTGTTCCTGCCATTGCTATAACTCTTAATAATTCGTCTGCCACTTCGGTTCCCGCTTTTGTTGCCGCATCTTTCCCACTAACAACAACATCTTTTAAACCGTTTAACTCTTTGATGGTTATTGTAATATAATTGTGTTTTGTGCCTCCAGTTGCAACTGCCTGATTAGATTTTTTGACCGACTCATCGTCTTTAGTTCCTCCAGTTCCTCCGCCTTCCGTCTCCTTAACTCCTGGTACTTTTGGCTCTTTTATAACCGCTTTATCTGCGGCTTCTTTACCTTTAGTTACTTTTTCTCCTTGTGTTACCAAGTTGTTAGCCGTTCTGAAAGCCTTGATTTTGTCAAGTCCTTTTTGTGCGAGACCTGTTGGATCTACTTTTGCAACAACCTCTAAAATTTGTTGCAATGGTTTCATTACTGCATCTAATAACACAAGTCCAATACGTTTAAGACCTCCAACAATTCCATCCGATTTAAAGGCGTTTACGATAGAGTCCCAATGGTCTTTTACGCTCATGATAATATTTATCAATATTCCGAAAGGACCTAGTAAGAAAAGAACCGCAGACCCCCACTGGTCATAATGTTTAATTGCGGAATAAACTAAAGCCACAAGAGCTCCAATTGCTACCACTAAAAGTCCAATTGGATTAGCGGTCATAATTGTATTTAAAACCATTTGAGCACCCGACCATATAGAAGTTGCGGTTGTTGTTATTCCAGACCATAACGCTTGCATCTTTGTTGCACTGGTTAAAGTTGAAAGCACAGTTCCCGCACCCGATAAAATAGGCATAAGGTTACCAACATCTCTGGCAACGTTTCCAATTTCTGAAGCGTAACCAATTAAACCATTTGTGCCGTTAAACAACGATATTTTAAAGTCATCAACTTGCGCCTTTAATCGCTTATTCTTTTCTAATGGGCTTTCCATTATAATTGCAGCCTGTTCGTATGCAGTATTAGTTCCGCTAACTGCCTCAGTTAATCGGTTTGCCTCATCGGTATTGGAAATCATAGCTATTGCGGCATTACTGTTTTCTTTGCCGAAAAGTTTAGTTACCAACGCCTGGTCGTTCATAATACCCTTTAAAGGTTTCAATCTGTCCGAAAGCGAAAGCGAGCTATCCGTTAATGTATCGATGTTTACTCCTGCAGCTGCTAACTCGGCTTTGGTGTCTTTTGGCAAAAATCTACCTTGTGCCAAAGTTGCCATTACGTTACGCAATGCAACTCCGCCTTCAGCTCCTTTTTTTCCGTTTTTGTCTAGTACCTGAATAAATGCGTTTGTTTCTTCAAAAGATACTCCCGCCGTTTTAGCCGCTAATCCTGATTGCTCCAATGCCTGTGCAATTTGTGGAAGTTCCGCAGAGCCCTCTTTGGCTGAGGCTGCCATTACGTTATTCATTCGTGCCATTTCTTTAGATGCCTTAATTGGGTCTTCTAAAGAAACCTGATACTGATTCATTGCCGTTGTAAGAACGTTGGTTGCCGCAACAGTATCCCCGCCCATAAGTTTAGATGTAATCGATACCTCTTTACCCATCGACTGCAAAGCTTTTGGCATTTTTGCGATTTCAGGAGATAATTGCGACAGGATTAACTTATATGATTCTGCCGATGCCGATGCCTCACCCCCAAAGGTTTTGGCGTTTTGGCGGGCATAGCCTTCAATTTCTTTTAGCTTATCGCCAGCGACTCCAGTAATGGCTTGAAGGTCATACATATTTGTACTCAACTTCATACCAGGATCGTTTAAACTGTTTAAACCATCTGCAGCCGAATTAATGTTTTGGATCATAGCGTTAAGACTAACGCTGTTTAATTTTCTTTGAATATTATCTACACCAGTGTTTACTCCAGTAGCAAACTTATTGAATGAGGTATACACCTTATCAAAGTTGCTATTCATTTGAATAATATAACTTAGTGCTTGGCTACTCATTTTATTTGTTTTCTGATTTTCTTATGTAGATTAATTCATTGTAATAACTTGCCCACTCTTGGTCTGTTAAGTCATCAGGATTGAGATGAAAATAATATCTCAATTGGGCGTTTGCTATCCGAATCCATTCGTTTTCGTCAACTTCTGACGACTCTAAAGCTTTTTTAGCTGAGCCTTTTTGAAAGCTAAAACCTCCTCTAGTTGTGTGGAAACGGCTAAAAACAAACTATCATTTGTTTTTATTTCCTCGTCTCCCGCAAGCCAACAAACATTTAAGATATGTTCGTTAAACTTCATAGGGTCTTGGGCGCCAACTTTAGAGCCATAACTTAATTCGGTTCTGGTTGGCTTTCTCAGATAACAAACTTTGTTGTCTTCTGGAATTTCAATTTGGTAAACGTCTAGGTGTTGTTCCTTCCACGCCTTAATTTGTTCTGGGGTTGCAATGTTTGATTTCATTTGTGTTTGTTTTTTATAAAAAGCCCGCCCGAAAGCGGGCTTTTAATTTATGCTTGATTTTTTACTGATAAGGCAACGAATGGAAGTGTGATTTCCATAAACTTATCGCCTTGCTTGAATTCTTTAGCGGCTTCTGTGAAGCTAATACCAATTACTCTATCGGTAATAAGTGGGTCTCCAACTGCTGGGTTTCCATAAGCAAAAACGCCATCTAAAGAAAGTCCTAGAATAGAGCCGTTACCCGCTGTAACTAAAGCCTCGTACTCCGATTGTAGTAAAGTGATTTCTCCCTCAACCGCAATGTTTCCAGTTTGAATGCTGTGGGCAAATCTTCCTTTAGCAAACAAAGCCTCCTTTTCTGCCTTTTCAGAGTATTTGATGCCACGAATTCCCGTTACATCTCTACCTCCTAGAACAAGCGTTAAATCCGCCCATTCGTATTGTCTTGAATTAAATGCCATATTCTTATGCCGTTATATTAAACCCAATTGAAAACTCTATAAATCTTCCGTAGCCGTGAGGTCTTACTCTGATTTTTCCTTTGATTTTTGAATCTGTTGCGATAACGTTTGTAGTATCAATCAACACTTCAACTCCTGTATCATTTGCAATAGTAGTGTCTGCCGAGATTTCTCCTTTTGCAGTCATTTCCTGTACAATTACTCTTTCTACTTCAGCCTCCAATGCCTTAGCATACGTGGCTTGCATTTTGCCCTCTCCAGTTAATGGAACCGTGTCCAGGATAAAGTTTGATAGTGTAGCGTTTGCCAACACATAGGCTTTATCAATTACACGTCTACGAGTTAAAAAATGATAGTCATCTTCAACTGTACAAGCCAAATGATCATCTACAAAATAGTAACCCGACTTTCCAACGTGAGTACAAGGTGTAATGAAACCTTTGTCGTAAAGAGCGTCGATGTTTACCTGTTCAACTGGTGTGTCAAGAACATAGAAGTTAAGCGGTTTCAATGCTCCGTCTTTAACTCTTCCCACATTTACGTGCACTTGGTTTTTTGCAATTCTACCCGCAAGAACTCCAACCGCCGCACCTTTAG